>JALERP010000007.1 GCA_022764085.1 Prevotella sp. | reverse complement strand
GAACGTGACTACCGTAATCTCGTTGTGGCAAATATAGCCGACGCTGAAAATATTCGCCCCCTCGATGACACCCATCCCGATGACATGAAGTTGCAGTATGACAACCTCACCGACACCCTCAACAGCCACACCACCGGTCTCTTCACCGCAAGACAAGTGATAGAGGTGTGCGGCTGCACCGAGACATATTACGTTGACCTGTATATGGCTAACAGCTGCGCCGCCCTTGTGGTGGATACCACGGGTGTGGATATACGCGGCATGAAGGTGTTCACCCAGGACTTCGCCACTTCCTTCGCCGTGGCTGACAGCACCTACGCCTTCACAGCCAATCCCGTGGTGCGCTCAACTGAGATACCTCTCCCCGGTCAGCACCGCACCTGCCATTATGCCGTGAGCTTCCCGTCGAGGAACAACACCGTAGCCACCGCTTCTGCCGTCAGTCAAGCCCCGGCAAGGGCAGACTCCCAGGCAGAGACCCTCTTCCGCATAAAGGCATACATAACCCTCCCCGACGGCTCTGTCACTGAGAACATCATCTCTGTGGAGCAACCCCTCCTCGCCGGTTATCTCAAGATAATAAAGATGAAGATGAAGCAGGACGGCTCGCTCACTCCCGAGAGTCACGACGTGGGAGTAAGCGTGACGTTGGACTGGAAACAGGGAGGGACGTATGAGCCGGAGATATAAGGAGCCTCACCCCCGGCCCCTCTCCAAGAGAGAGGGGAGATGATATGTCTCAAGGCTGAGTTATAATATATATATATTAATAATGATTACTGAATTGAAAAACATATTATTGACTATAATGATGTTTTTGGCGGCTGCCTTCGTCACCTCTTGTTCGGATGAGGACAGCCTTGCCTCACGAGGTCTGGAGACCGTGGAGATGCCTATCTCCATCTCCATCCCCGCCGAAGGATTCGTCAATCCTACCGACGTGGGCATTGGCGAAGAGGGGGCAACGCCGGCGTTGGTTGCTACCCGCGCTTTGGGAGATCCGGGCACATACGAGCAATTCCATCTCCCCCGATATATCTACCTCTTCCTCTGCAACGAGAGCACTAACGACACAAAGTCCGTCATATATCATAAGATAGAAATCCCCGACAACGAACTCACCTCATCATGGGAAAAGACCGTTTGGGGCAATGATAGCATATATACATATAAAGGCAACGTCAGCATCAACCTGCCGCTCAACAGGAGCAAGGGCAAGATTTATGCCGCTGCCTCGTATATCCCTCTGCATACCTCCAATGTTACTTCTTCAGATATGAAGGAAGACACAAAGAGTAATCATCTCTCCTTTAATTGTGACAGGCCAAGCAAATTCGGCGACTCAAATTATCCGCGAGAGTATATCAATGAATCAAAGACTTATACTGATGCCAAATACGGCACGGAGGATGCCGTAAAGAACATCATCTTCTCGAATATCACCCTGCGCAACAATATGCAGGATGTATATTCAACACCATATAACAAGAAGGATGCCGACGGAAACTATTACGGCACAATAACTGACTATGCCTCCAATGTGCCGAATATCAATATCGTGCTCTATCACGTGGCGACAAAGGTTGATGTGCAATGGAGCATTGACGAGGATTATCAGGGAACTGCAGATTGGCCTGTGCCTACGGTTAGGGCGGAAAAAGGATATGAAGGACAGCCATTACAATACCATGATGCTTCCACCTCTGGCAGCACCTACCTTCCTGCCCATTCACATTGGACAAAATACGAATGTGAGACAATGGTGAACATTAAGAAAGAGACGAACAAGCTCTTCTTCTCGCTTGTCGAGCTGCGCGACCTGCCCAAATACGGTTGTTACCTCTTCCGTCCGTTGGAGACGGGATATGATAGTAGCAAGAAAGTACATCGTTACCTCGGAACATATAAGTTGAGACTCTCCGGCTCAGAGATAACTCCCAAATACAATGTGACAGATGAAAATGGAAACGTATATAAGGTTTCTGTCCCAGAACATGATAAAAGTGACCATCCTACGGGTGAATACGTGACATCAGGAGGATATAAAACTTATTATTATCATCTTGATGAGTCCGATTACGGCAAGAAATATTATGGCAGGGAGGTAAGGTATGTTATTCCCAAGGTATATACTCTGACAAGTAATGCCGTTGCCATGAGTAATAATCACATCAAGATGCGCCTCCTGTGCAACAACTACACCACATCCACTATTGACGGTTCGAGCATATACAACGAGGACCATGCCACCAAGGGATATAACACATACGTCAAGATATCAAAGCCTACTACGGGCAACAAGATATTCACCCCATGGATAAGGGTGTTCATAAATGTTGATACATCGCAAAAGGCGCAGAACGTGATGAAAATCACAGATGAGCCGACAATGCGGTGATATTCTGCCCTCGAAATTTGTTGATTCTGCCCTCTGATATACAATGCGTTAAGTTAAATATGCGTAAAAAAGAGGTGATTCTGCCCTGATTTTTTTGTGGATTCTGCCCTTTTATGTACCTTTGCCGAAAAAAGCAATACTATGAGTACAATAGAAGGACTGAAAACACTGAGGGAACGTGAGGACCACGTTGAATTTAAAGAGGCAAAACATAACTACCCGTTTGCCGGAGGGAAGAAGAGCGACCCCAGAGAACGACGCCATTGCGTATTAGGCTACGTGGTGGCACTCGCCAACGAACGAGGCGGACGGTTGGTTATGGGAATGGCAGACGCTTATCCGCATGAAGTGGTGGGAAGCGATTTTGCCGAAGGAGAAACCGGGGCACTCGAAGACGAAATATACCTGCGTCTGTCGATTAGGGTGCGGACGGAAGAACTATACGAGACAGTGGGTAAGAACCGGCTTAGGGTTCTTGTCATCAATGTGCCGAGCAGACCATTGGGCAGGGCCTTGAGATTCGAAGGAGTGCCGCTGATGAGGGTGGGCGAGAGCCTGCGTGAGATGGACGATGCCGAATATCATTCCATCATATCGGAGCAAGACCCCGACTTCTCGGCACGTATATGTAATGGACTGAGGATAGAAGACCTCGACGACGACGCAATCGGGCAGATGCGACTGCTCATACAGGAGAGACGCGGAAGGCAGGGCATCATGACAATGCCCCTCGCCCAACTGCTCTCCGACTTGCGGCTCGCCACTGATGAGGGACTGACATACGCCGCACTGCTACTGCTCGGCAAGAGCGAGGCGATAACAAAATACCTGCCGCAGCACAACGTGGTGGTGGAATACCGCAGTACGCACGACACCATACGCTATTCGGCAAGAAAGGAATTCAGGGAACCCGTCTTCACGGGCATCAGGCATATATGGGAATACATCAACCAGCCCGCAAGCAATCCCCTGATCCACGTGATGGACATGCCGCGCATACTCGACGTGCCGTCGTTCAACCAGGAGACAGTGCGCGAAGCCATACTCAACGCATGTATCCACCGTAGCCTGCAGATGACGGGCGACATACTGGTGAAGCAATATCCCGACATGATGGAAATAACCAATCCCGGAGGCTTCCCGTATGGAGTGAACATTGGCAACATCTTAACCGTCAACAGTTCTCCGCGCAGCCGACTTATGGCTGAGGTAATCGAAAAGACGGGACTCATAGAGCGCAGCGGACAGGGAGTGGATATAATGTATGCCAACTGCATAAGGGAAGGGCGATGCCTGCCCGACTACTCACGCTCCGACGACTATCAGGTGAGCGTGGTGCTGAAGGCGGCTATCACGGACCCGCTCTTCTATCTCTTCATGCAGGACGTGACATCACGCGAGGAGCATCTCAACGTCTTCATGATGTTGAACTTCCACTGGATTCACCACAAGCGTCAGGACCGGCTGTACGAGGACTTCCTGCCCTCAATGCTCGAAAAGGGCTACATCACGGAGCATCCCTATTTCAAGTATGTCTTGGGAGAAGGATATTTCCGTCATGCCTCACCAGTGAATGTAGGTGTATGCCAGGCGGCTCACCTCCAGCGCATATACTATTGCGTAGAGCAGTATGGCGGCAAGGCATCATCCACGCAGATGATAGAAGCCCTCGCCGGGTTGCTCTCACCCAAGCAGGTGCGCAAGCTGATTGCAGACCTATGCACCGTGGGCTATCTCGCGGCATCGGGCAACGCCAAGAACACCCGATATGGTTTCGGGATAAACAATTGTGCAAGTAAAACAGAATTTTTAGAATAAAAGATATAAGAATATGTTGAGTATTAGAAGGATATACACCATTATAGCAGCTATGCTGACCCTATGCGCCACAACCATGGCGCAGACAACATTCAGCGGTCCTATACGATATGTCAGAATGTCGGGCAATTATGCCAACGACGGAACGTCGTGGACGGCAGCTAAGAACAACCTGCAGGATGCCATAGAGTCGCTTCACGACTATATGACCCGAAACGGCATCACCGAGGGACGCGTGTATGTGGCGGAGGGAACATACCGACCCACCACTTCTACCCCCGGCGGCGACGGTGTGCTATATACTTCTTTTCTTATCTATGATGGTATAACGGTGTATGGAGGATTTGATGCCACAAATCCCGAAGCCACCCCCGAAGACCGTATTGTCCTTGATGCTGACGGCACTACAGAGAAGATAATGTCAGAAGCCACGGGCTTGAAATGGAAACTGAAGAACACCACCATTCTTAGCGGAAATCATAGCTCTTCTTCCACCGACCCGATGAAGTGGAACTCGGCAAAGAACGAATACGACGAGTCATTCACGGGCAACTCATATCATGTGGTATGGTTTGCCACCAACACCTCAACCCATTCCTCCGGTCTTAATGACAAGAACCGTGGCGTGGCTCTTGCCGATACTGCGGGTCTCGACGGCTTTACCATACGCGACGGCAATGCCTCCAACCGCACTGTGCCCGAGCAATCCGACGGCTCTCATGCCTATCACAACAGTTATGGAGGCGGTGTGTATATGGTGGGCAATACCGTGCTGCGCAACTGT
>JALERP010000203.1 GCA_022764085.1 Prevotella sp. | reverse complement strand
TTCTTCAACGGCCTTCACGGCCACTTTCCATGCGATAGAATCCTCGTTCAATGCACCGAAGATAATACCGCGCTTACCTTGTAACAAATTGTGTGTCATAATACCTATTTTTACAAATTCGGCTGCAAAATTACACATTTTTCTTCAAAGTGTGCATATTAATAAAGATATATTAACGTAATTCTTGCGTAAACCTTTGCGGAAATATGTTATTTAACTATAAAATGCTTGTTTTTGTCGGGATTATATCGTATATTTGCAGCGGCAATTGTGCCAATCAACAACTTAATACATTTAATATTATGGACATCAATTCAAGATTTTCCCAGGCGGCTGTTATTGCTGCCGGCATCGCATTCCTCGGAATATGTATCAACGACGGTATAGACGATTTCGTCAATAAAGACAGGGTTGTCACCGTAAAGGGACTTGCCGAGAAGGAGGTGGAGGCCGACAAGGTGACATGGCCTATACCTACTAAGGAGTTAGGTAACGACCTGCCGGAGCTTTACCAGCGTATCAACGGCACCACTGCCAAGGTGAAGGCTTTCCTTAAGAGCCACGGTATCAAGGACGAGGAAATAAGTGTCAACGCACCGGTTGTCATCGACCTCAATGCCGACCAATACAACAACAACATGCGTGCCTTCAGATACAATATCACCTCGATCATCACCGTCACCTCGCACAATGTCAAACTCGTGCGCAGCATCATGGCCCGACAGGGTGAACTGCTTAAGCAGGGTGTAGCCGTGGTGGATGGAGGATGGGACAACCGCACCACCTACGAGTATGTCTCCTTCCAGAAGATGAAACCCGAGATGATGCAGGAGGCTATAAAGAACGCCGAAATCACTGCCAACCAGTTTGCCGAGAATAGCAGTAGCAAACTGAATAAAATCACAAAGGCCGACCAGGGGCAGTTCTCTATAGAAGACCGTGATCAGAACACGCCTTATATTAAGAAGGTACGCGTAGTGACCACGGTTACTTATTCGCTTAAGGATTGATTTGTATCCGCATTTAATTTATATAAACACAGAGCCACGGAGTAACAGAGTTTTTATTTCTCTGTATCTTCAGATAACTTATTATTATTCTCTGTGCCTCCGTGTCTCTGTGTTTATAATTACTTCTGCTTCAGAAGATTCAACGGCTCCCTAGGAGCAAGCACATTCGTGGTCTTCTCGGTATATTCCTTGATCTTTGCCTTGGCAGTTCCACGCACGTCGGATATGTTGGAAGCCACGCTGAACGTATATTCTCCAGCAGGAGCAAGCCACTGACTGTTCTGCTCGTCATACGAGGCAAGGTCCCTCACCGGTATCACCATCTTCAGCGTCTGGCTCTCACCCGGCTTCAGCGAACGGGTCTTAGCAAACGACTTCAGTTCCTTGGCGGGAACCTCAAGAGCCGACTTGGGAGCCGATACATATACCTGCACAATCTCCTTGCCCTCAACATCTCCAGTGTTCTTCACACTGACCGACACCTCCACATTGCTTCCGTTCACCTTCACCGAAGGCTTGCCATATCCAAAGGAGGTATAGCTCAAACCATAACCGAAGGGATATGCCACGGGCTTGCCGAATGTGTCGAAATAGCGATAGCCCACGTATATGTCCTCGTCATGGTTGGTATAGTCAACATTCTTGATGGGAGCACCCCACCCCTTCATCTCCTTATATGAATAGAGCGTCATGTCCTGTGGGAAGTTGGCTGTCGAGGGATGGTCGGCGGCAGTGACAGGCCATGTCATCGGCACTTTTCCCGACGGACAAACCTTGCCCGTCATGATGTCGGCTATACTGTTTCCGCCCTCTTCTCCCGGCTGCCATGCCATAATGACGGCATCGGCACGGTCGCGCCACGACACTGTCTCTACCACAGAACCGGAGTTGATGACCACTATCACGGGCTTGCCTGCCTGACGGAACACATCGCTCACGCGGTCGATGAGCTGGCGTTCCAACGGAGTGATGTTAAATTCCTCCTCTAACGAGCGGTCCATTCCCTCTCCTGCCTGTCGGCCTATGGTGATGATGGCGGCATCTGCCTCCTGACAGCTCTCGCTTATGCAACGCGGCGAAAGCTCTATCTCCGGCAGCTTCACCTTGCCAAACATTGGCATCTGGAACCATTTCGTTGTCTCACGGTCTGCCTCAAACTTCACCTTCGCATATTCCACGTATTTCTGATATATCTCGGTTAGTGTATTGGTAGTGGATATACCAGCATTCCTCAGTCCCTGCACCATGTCAATGACGTAAGGCACGTTCACGTTGCCCGAACCGCATCCGCAATGCAGGAAGTCGTATGAGTTCACTCCGAAGAGCGCCACCTTCTTCACGTCTTTCAATGGCAGCACGCCCTCGTTCTTCAGCAACACGATACCCTCGGCAGCCGATTGTCTCGTTATTGCCGCATGGGCTTTGAGGTCGGGAGCATCCGATGGCTTTGCCCCGTTCATCTTTGGCGAACGAACGCAAAGTTCGAGAATACGGCGCACGCAGATGTCCACGTCCTCCTTACTGAGTTTGCCCGTCTTCACCTTATTTATTATATCCTCCGTCTGCGAGCCATATCCCGGCATCATCAGGTCGTTGCCTGCATGCACCTGTGCGGCTGTATTGCGCAGACCTGTCCAGTCGGTCATCACCATTCCCTTGAATCCCCAGTCGGTGCGCAGTATTTCGGTAAGCAACTCACGGCTTTCCTGCGCGAACACTCCGTTTATCTTGTTGTATGACGACATCACCGTCCACGGGTCACTCTCCCTCACAGCAATCTCAAATCCTCTAAGGTATATCTCGCGCATGGCTCGCTGCGACAGTCGCTCGTCAACCTTTGTACGGTCGCTCTCCTGCGAGTTTACAGCATAGTGCTTGATGCTCGTTCCCACATTCTCGCTCTGCACTCCGCGTATGTATGCTGCGGCTATACGGCCTGTGAGCAGAGGGTCTTCCGAGTAATACTCGAAGTTACGTCCGCAAAGTGGATTGCGGTGGATATTCACACCGGGGCCGAGGATGACGTCACAGTTGTATTCGCGTGTCTCATTACCGATGGCCTTTCCCACCTCCTCCACGAGTTCCGTGTTCCATGTTGATGCCAAGGTGGAACCTACGGGGAATCCCGTGCAATAGTAGGTCTTCGTCTGTCCATCGCGCTTTGGTTCTATTCGCACTCCCGCCGGACCGTCGGCAAGCACGAGCATCGGTATTCCCAAGCGCTGTATCGGTGCTGTCACACCTGCGGCTCCCGGCACCAAGTTCTTTGTGTAGCCTCCCATTGCTCCACCTGTTTCCGTCTGGTTGGTTGCTCCCACGAGCAGTATCGCCTTCTCCTTGAGAGTCATGGCCTTCAGCACCTGTTCGATGTTGTTGGCATTAAGTTGCGGCGCGGTCTGAGCCGATGCCGTCATCACCGCTCCCGTCGCCAATACAAGTAAGGTTTTCTTTATTTCCATCATATTTAAGTTTTTATTATATTTATTAATTTTCAACGGCACAAAGGTAACACAAATTCACGGAAACACCAAACAAATCCCCCTCTTTTCCCTTTTTACATAGTTAAATACATGAAAAAACTTGGATATTCAATTATTTTAAGGTATCTTTGCCGACAAATTACATTATAAAAAATCAATGATTATGAAGAAACTAACTATTATCATTGCGGCATTCCTGATGCTGCTCGTGCCCGCAGAGGCAAGGAAAACCAAAAAAGTGGAAATGAGCGACCGACAGTACTGGTGCTCCCAGGCATACAAGATGGCGCAGCCCGTACTCGAGAACATGGCTAAGGGCGAACTGCAGAAGAACATGAAGACGGAGTTCAGTCCAAGCTTCGACAAGCGCGACCGAAGGGTGGTGTATATGGAAACCTTCGGCAGACTGATGGCAGGTATCGCACCATGGCTCACTCTACCCGACGACGACACACCCGAAGGACAGCAACGCCGACAGCTCAGGGAATGGGCGTTGGCCAGCTATAAGAACAGTGTTGACCCGCAATCACCCGATTATCTCTGTTGGGGGGTGGCAGGACAGAACCTCGTGGATGCCGCATACATAGCCGAGAGCTTCCTGCGTGCATACGACACCCTTTGGATGCCGCTCGACGACACTACCAAACAACGGTACATCAAGGAATTCCAGAAACTCAGGAGCATCGACCCTCCATATACCAACTGGTTCCTCTTCTCATCCACCATCGAGAGCTTCCTCGCCAAGGCAGGCGCTCAGTATGACGAGTTCAGGGTGAACACCGCTTGCCGCAAGGTGGAGGAATGGTATATCGGAGACGGTTGGTATGCCGACGGTCCTGTATTCGCCTTCGACTATTACACCAGCTACGTCTTCCATGCCATGTACCTCGAAACACTGCAGGCTATGGTGGATGCCAAGGCAAACACCCGTCTTGACTACAAGAAATATCACGACCGCGCACTGAAACGCGCGCAGAAATTCGCCATCATACTCGAGAGATTCATCTCTCCCGAAGGCACATTCCCCGTCATCGGACGCTCCACCCCCTACCGCCTTGCAGCCATGCAGCCCTTGGCTCTCATTGCATGGTATCAGAAACTGCCCAACGACCTGAGCAACGGTCAGGTGCGTGCAGCCCTAACCAAGGTGATGCACCGCATGTTCGACATTCAGCAGAACTACAACGACGGCGGTTATCTCACCATCGGTTTCTGTGGCAGTCAGCCCGAGACAGCCGACTGGTACACCAACAACGGTTCGCTCTATATGACGTCCCTCGCCTTCATGCCCCTCGGTCTTCCTGCCGACCATCCCTTCTGGACCGACGAGCCACAACCATGGACCCAGGTAAAGGCATGGGGAGGACAGCCCTTCCCCAAGGACCACCGTTGGGCTGATGACATCACTACCAAGGACAAGTGGTAATATACTCAAGTTTCGGAAGTAAAGGTGTTATGGAAGAAATACGTTTGTGGGCTGAAAGCCTGATGCAATCCTCCGGCATATCCACCACCGGAGCCGTTTATGTCACTGACGCCATACTGGTGGCAGTGACGCTGTTCTTGTCTTGGATAGCATTCACACTGTGCCACCGCCTGGTGGTGCCGATAACGGTGAAGCTTACAGAGAAGACGGACATGAAATGGGACGACGTGCTGCTCAACGAGCACACACTGCGCAAGGCATGCCTCATCGTCCCCGCCATTGTCGTATGGATGTTCATCCCACATATCTTCTTCCGTTCTCCCGAAATTGAGGAGCTACTCGAAAGGCTCACTGCCATATACATCACTCTCACCTCTACAAAACTCGCTCTTGAGGTTGTCAACTCGCTCAAGCTCCTCGACGTTGACGAGCGTTCCGCCCATCATCAGTATCTCCACACCTTCTGTGGAGTACTGAAGATAGTGGTATGGTTCCTGTCTGTGATTGTGATTGTCGCCATAATCGTCAACCGCAACCCGTTGACTCTCCTTGCAGGTCTCGGTGCCACCTCAGCAATCCTCATGCTCGTGTTCAAGGACACCATCTCGGGACTCGTGGCGGGAATACGCCTTACAAGCAACGAGATGCTCCACAAGGGCGACTGGATAACAGTGGAGAAAGCTGGCATCAACGGCACTGTCGAGGAAATAACGCTCACCACGGTCAAGGTGCGCAACTTCGACAACACCATCATGACCATCACCCCTCAAACCCTCGTTGACGATTCCTTCCAGAACTGGAAGCCCATGCAGGAGGGCGATGGTCGTCGTGTGATGCGCCGTGTCTATTTAGATTTCCGCAGCATCCGTCTCCTTGATGCCCAAACCAAGCAAGCCCTCATCTCCCTCGGCTATTTCCCCTCAATTTGCGCCCAAGCCACCGTTCCGGGCGATTTTGTCGCCCGGCTCTCTTCCCCCTCTTCCCCAGCAGCTCCCTCTTCCCCCGAAGCCTCCCCCGCAGCTCCCCCCGCCGAGGTCAACCTCACCCTCTTCCGCCGTTGGGCTGACCGTTTCCTCGCCACCCATCCCTTAGTCAATCCCGACATGACCCACATGGTGCGCCAGCTCGAGGCCACGCCCAAAGGCCTGCCCATAGAGTTTTACTTCTTCCTAAAGGAAAAGGAATGGAAATCATACGAGAACCAGAAAGACGAAATATTAGAGCAGATATTCGCCGCAATACCCGACTTCGGATTGAGAATCTACCAATTAGATGTCACAAACCTCCCTCTCTAATTTTTCCAGTCCACAGATTTCCGATGGGTATGGGTTATATACCACAGATTAGTTAATGTGCTCTTTCCTGTATTTATACAGCTGCCACGAGTTGACAACATTATGCCAGATGGAGTAAAAGCCACCGGCAGTAGCCGTTATCGGAGAGAGAAACGTATATCCTAACCAAATAATAAACACCGTGTTCTTCTGTCCCATTGCCTGTCCAGCCTCCATGCGCTTGCCGTAATGCCCACCTATCCACTTGCCGAAGGTAAACTGGGAAAGACAGGTTATCAACGTCACCACGGCTATACCGCCTACGTGCCACATCGACTCGTCACTGTGTGCCAACGCCTTGCACGTCACGGCAATGGCTATCGCCAACGACACCGCCCACATATAAAAAGCCAAGTCCTTTGTAGCCACTATCCTCTTATGAAAGCCCGGCATAAGATACCTGACAAACCAAGCCAAGAACAAAGGCACTATCAACAATGGGAACACCTTATTTATAATAACCATAAAAGCAGGTATAAACGACAATCCCGGTTGGGGATGTGCCACTGGCAAAAGCAACGGACACAGCAAAGCCACCACCATATTTATAATAATAGTATAAGACGTGGTTGCAGCCGAGTCGCCTCCTAACTTCTGCGTTACTACCGCGCAAGCCGTTGCAGTAGGGCAGATTATTGCCAACATGAACCCCTCCACCACAAGCCTTGTGTCCGTATAGGGATAAGCCCAAAGAAACAGACAGGCAAGGGAAAACAAGCCACACTGCGTCAGCAGAAGCCACGCATGCCACTTATGTGGCTTCAGGTCAGTAGGCTTTATCTTACAGAAAGCCACAAACAGCATCAGAAACAGCAGTACAGGCTGCAGCACTTCAGTCACAGCCAGCATGTCAGCCTTCACCTCGTATGGCAGTGGCAAAGCCCTGCACACCAAATACCCCAAAGCTCCGCCTATCATAGCCACCGGCAGAGTCCAATTCTTCAGAAACTTAATCAAATCCATATTGTATAAGTACACTATTTCTACTGCAAAGGTACACTTTTCCTGAATACCGACCAAACATTCTCCATTATTTTTCGTCAGAATATCTAAAAAAAGGGACAGAGCACGAATGCCCTGTCCCCTCAATGAATTGAAATATTATCTTTTGTTACACTTTTCGATAATTACTTAACGACAACTTTCTTGCCATTCTGGATGCGGATGCCCTTAGCGTTGGCGCTAACCTTCTGACCAGCGAGGTTGAAGCTTGCAGCCTTCTCTGAGTTAGCCTCGATACCGTTAATGCCGGTGGGAGTGCACTTGGTTACAGGAACAGTGAAGTCCTCAAGATAATCGCCACCGTTGAAGATAATTCCCTTAAAGGTTATCTCAGTTGGCTCGGTAAAAGACTCATCAGCTTTGACCTTGAATGAAAGAAGAACACCATCCTTCAGATTCTTCTCCTTAAGATGAAGAATAGTCAGTTTAACGTGCTTCTCATTAACATAATACTCAACCTTCATATGAGAAGAAAGAGCACTGGAACCCAATGTAAATGCTTCAGGCTCGTCATCCTCATTAAGAGTAGTAACGAAAGAGAGGCTTTCCGGGAGAATAACTTCCATGTTATAACCTGAACGCTCTACCGTGCTTGAATAATTTACCACTACTTCTGCCTCTTCTCCAGGAGCTATAGAAATTGGATCAACTGTGATTGTCTCTTGAGCATTAACATTAGCAAAAGAGCCTAATACAAAAGAAACTGCGACAATTAATTTTGCTGATATCTTATTTAATACTTTCATAACTTAATAATTAATTATTCACCTTTGTTATAATTTCCAATTGCGATATAAATGTCATTGATATTAACAATACCATCATTATTCAAGTCACAATCTGAGTTAAAATCTCCTGAATTATAAATATTAACTACAGAATATATGTCATTGATGTTCCATACACCGTCACCCGTTGGGTCATCAACGCTTGTAACGCTTACGCTCAGCTCATTTCCAAGCTCGTATGCAACACCGGGAGCACTTGAAACAATTACATCTGAAACAACGATATCGCCCGACTTGAAACTCTTGTTGGCCATAATGTTAAGACCGAACAAAGTACCCTCGCTACCAATGAACTTGTCACTTGTAAGAGATGAGATAATAAGCTGGTACTTGTTTGTTTCACCAGGAATAAGGTTAACAGAAGCAACTACATTGCCTGAGAGACGGTCGCTATAGGTAATATACTCGCCGTCAGCATCCTCGGCAAGGTTAATTCCCTCGGGAAGTGTAACTACAGCCTGAAGAGCGACGATGTCGATGATATTGTCAAGAGAGAAGTCAATAGTCTCCAAAGTAAGAGGACGAATCTGAACCTTACTCAAGTTGTTGGACAGGTCACCTACGTGTACATTTGCCTTAACCTTAAGAGAAGGCATATCAAGTCTTACAGGAGTAGGAACAGTACCGTTACTGCCGATAATCCCATCCATATAAATGAATGAGCCCTTGTAGTCGTTGTCAGCAGTTACCTTAATCCTGAGAAGTGTACCATTGTTACCCTTGACTGACGAGTTGGTCATTTCAGAAGAGGTAGAGAGAATACCCATACGGTAATATCCTTTGCCGTCTCCCTGCTTTGCAGCTACAATGCTGTGGCTGGAGCGGGTTAAACGTGATGTATTTCTTTCGAGGCTACCTTCAACGTATGTCAAACCGTCAGGGAAATAGATGTCAAACTGAAGAGAAGACACAGGATCCTCGTTTTCAAGGATGATGTCGAGAGTCTTGGTCTCTCCGGGAGCGAGATCGAAGTCCTCAATATACAGCTTGTTGTTGCCCTGGGCGAATGCTGCTATGCATCCCATGGCGAGCAACATCACTGTAGCCGAGAAGCGTGATGCCATTCCCTTAAGAATGTTATTTGTAACTTTCTTCATAATTTCTGTTATTCTTTAAATTGTTTGAATCTTAGCAACACTAAGCTTGTATCATGTGGGCAGTCGCCGGGCCTCAACGGCTTAAGGCGACTGCCGCGATGATTACAAAGTTACGTATTACTTATTTAACAACTTTCTGGGTCTTGTTATTCTCACCGACGATGATGTTGATGCCCTTCTTGACAGCCTTCATCATCTGACCACCTACTGAGTAGATGCGCTCCTTGACAGAAGCAGCCTCGATGCCGTCGATGCCTGTCGGAACGATAGGACCGTTGCTTGTCAAGGTGTACTTCTTAGCCTGTGCGTCAGAGAAGAGCACGTTGTCAAGAGTGATGTTGCCACCATTGTAGTCGCTGCCAACCTCTACATCAAGGTAGATGAGGGCACCGTTGCGACCGTTGAACTCGTTGTTCTCAACAGTAGAAGCGACAAGGCGATAAACACCGCTTCCAATCTCGTTGGCGAGCACCTCGTGACCGTTTGCACGTGAAGAGAGGCTCTGACCAGCGAGCTTCATTCCCTGAGGCAGTGTGATGTCCATCTGACCGGCAGTGAAGGCAACGCTGTGGCTGAGGTTAACAGCCATACGAACTGTCTTGCCGAAGATTGTTGTCTCCTCAGACTCAGTGCTGAGTGTCAACTCGCTGTCGGCAGCGTCGATAGCGCGGGCGCCTCTTGCAACAGCAGCAGACGGATTGAAGATGAGGTTAGATATGCTTGTCATGTCGGCAACGGTGAATACCTTATCACCATCCACATCACCTGCATAACGCTTAGCCTCAGATACATCCTCGAACTTCTTGGCGGTAAGAATCCATCCGCGAACCTCAGAGTAGTCGTTGACAGTCACGAGCTTGTCGTTGTCGGCGTCACCTACAATGTAAGCGAGTTCAACTACGTCGGTTGCGAGCTGTTCGGCTTTAGCCTGGAGTTCAGCGATACGCTCAGAGAGGATAGACCATGCAGAAGGACCAGTGTAGCTCTCTTCAAGGTAGTTGATGTATAAATCATAGTAATATACATATTCGCCATAAACATTCTTAATACGAACATCTTTGCCATCGATGTCATTAGATATGCTGTTGTCCTGTGCATCCTCATTGAAAGAGATTGCCAAACCTGCAAGACGATTTATTTCGTTGCCTGTGTCCTGCAATTTAGTTCCACGGTCGCCACCATAGAGGCTCTTAGACTTGATAGCAAGAGAAGCATTAACAGAAGCCTGAATGTCATACAAGGCACCATTAGCCTCATATATGCAAGCATTCTTCTCCATATCATAGATAGATGTGCTCAAGCCGTTAATATTGGAATTGAGCTCTCCCCTAGAAGACAACTTCACGTCATTGTGGTCTTTATCAAGTTGCTCACCATACTTCACAATTGAATTCTTGAGGTTAGAATATGTATTGTTGATAATATCCTGACCATAGATAGTGTTGCGGTGAGTGAAGTCCTTGATACGCCCGTATGCCTCCTCAAGACTTGTACTATAACCCTCAAGCTGAGACTTCAACTGACTGTAAACATTGTCGTTTGTCAACTGCTTGTAGTACTCATTGTACAATGCACTTCCCCATCCAGGGATAGCCTTAGCTACATTGTCGAGGTCGTAGAGCAGCTGATCCTTATAGAACAGGATCTGACCGGCCTCAACCTTGGCTTCATAGTCAGCCTTGATCAGCTCATACTCGCCACGGAGAGCCTGAATCTCCTCACCGGCAAATGCCTGAGTGGCTGCATTGTATGTAGCCCATTCCTCTGCCTGTGCGAGAGGAGCAGATATGCTCTCGATTGCGGCATCAATAGCAGCCTTGGCATCAGCAACCTGGGTGTTCTCATACAATGCGTTGAGCTCGCTGTTAACCTTGGCGATAGCAGCCTCCTGGGCAACAAAAGCACTGCAAGTACCTTCGAAGATATCATCCTTGCTGTTATTATATTTCACCTCTATAGATTCAACATCAGAATAGAGTTTGGTAATCTGGGCATCATAATCCTTAACCTTATCAAGGTCTGTCTTGGCAACCTGGTTGTACTCTTCCTTAACCTCATCGATGATAGCATTAAGAGCAACTACCTCTTGCTCAACAGTGAGTTTCTTCAGGGCGGCAATCATCTGTGGATAACCATCGCGGCTCTTATCGCTAAGGAATGAGTTGAATACATCCTCATTTTCATCGCAAGAACCTTCTTCCTTCCAATTCTCAATCTCTGCTCTCTGAGCATCAAGCTTGCTCTGGATATCTGCAATCGTTGCATTTACAACACCTGCCTGGTGGGCAACAATGACAGTCTTAACGATAGCAACAACATCGTTGAAGTCGGATACCAACAGGTTGAGAGCTGTGTCAATCCTGCCATAAGCCTCGAGGTTGGCTGTAGCACCGGCTGACTCATCATAAGCCTTCTGATATACGTCAGAGTTCTTTGTATTTTCGTCTGTTCCGAAGTATTTTGCAATATATGGACGTACGTAGTACTCAATACTGGTTGTAGATGTCCAGAAGTTCTTCTCTGCATAATCGATAGTGGAAGCCTTCAAATCATTGAGTTCCTGCTGATAAGCAGCATTGTCGATATACGTAAACTTCCCGATCTTGCTATACTCTTCTTCGTAAACCTTCACTGCGTCGCCGTGGAGCTTATCAAACTCAGCCTGACAAGCTTTTGTAAGGTCTGCATTCAACTTGGTGTAGAGTTCAGTATCGAGGGTAACCATCCAGGTGTCAACCTTGATTGCATAGTTCTTATCTTTAATGTTGCCAGCGTCATCTGTAGCGTTACCAACCTTTTCAGCTTCAGCTATCACATCCTCTACATCCTTGAATGCGTTAGTCTTGCCGCTATATACGAAGTTCTCGATCTCATCTTTCTTGTTGGCAACCGCTGCCTTGGCAGATGCGATGGTATTCTCGAACAGTTCCTTAGCCTTAGCATTGACAGTGTTCTGATAGTTTTCAATCAGATCTTTGATTTCAGCGTTGAACGTGTTGGCATCATTAATCCACTTCTGTGCGCTGTAGATGTCGTCAACACCGTCAGTTTTATCAGAAACATACTTGTTGTAGTCTATGTCCTCATCAGCCTTCAGCTTGCGGAGCTTGTCAGCGTATGCATAGATAGCATCGTGAGTTGAGATGAGGTTGTCGAGAGCCGTCTGCAGTGCGCCATTCTTGATGTTGCTGAAGGCATTGAGAGTCTTGATAGCCTCAGAGAATGTAGTGTTGGCAGTATTATAAACCGCAATGAAGTCATTATGCTGAGCCTCGTTTGTGGCGTCAACATTGTCATCATAGTTGTCATTGGATGCCTTCATGATAGCCTCAACAGCCTCGGTGATTACCTTCAAATCTGTCTGAATATCTGCATCCTGCTTAGCCGACTCACCCTTGACGAATGCGTTATCGACAGTGGTCTTTAGAGCGTTGATCTTCTCAAGCTCTTTGGCGAGTTCTGCGAGGTAGCCTGCAGCGGCATTAGAGAGGTCTTTGTCTGAGATAGTGTTATAATATGTTGTCCACTTAGCCTGTAGGATAGCAAGGTCAGAAGTCTGGTTGCCATAAGTGTTCTCGTTTACAAGAACATCCTCTGCGAACTTCTCTGCATTGGCCTTGACGGTATTAGCCCTCTTTGTGAGGTCTTCCTCATTTGTGGCTGCCTTAACGTCGGCGTAATCTTTGTCTGCATCTGCCTGAACCTTGTCGAGGGCATCCTTGTAGCCCTTCATTGTATCGCGATAGAACTGCAGAGCGGAAGAATGGTCGCGCGGATTGATAACGTTATCAAGAGCATCGGTCATAGCCTGGTTGGCAGCGTCAATAGCAGCCTGGATGCGGTCGTATGCAGCCTTGTTGGCTACGGCAGCCAGAGCGTCTTCCTTAAGCTTTGCAACCTTTTCCTCAAGAGTCTTGAGTTCTGTGTCAACATTGGCGAGAGTTGCGATAGCCTGGGCGGCAGCCTCTTTCTTGAGATCGTCAGAAGCCTTGTCGTTATTTGCAATCTTGTTGAATGTGTTTTCGGCGTCTGTTTTTGTTGCCTGAATTTCATTAAGTTTACCCTGATACTCTGCCTTCTTGTCTGTGATGGTCTGCTCCTGGTTACCCATAGTAGGATCAGCAACAACCTCGTTGAGGATAGCCTGGGCGGCATCGATGCGAATCTGAGTCTGAGCAAGAACATTATTTGCAGCTTTCACTGCGTTGTTCTTGTCATAAACAGACTTATAGTCGGCATACTTGTCTGTCAGCTCCTGGATGTTCTCGCTCATGGTGATACCGGCAGCCTTATCCATATACTTCTTATGGTCGACATTTTTCTTTCCATTAGCTGTTTTGATGGCAGTCTTGATGCTCTCAATTTCACGTTTAATTGTAGCAATCTTAGTGGCGTATGTTACTCCATCCAACTCACCTCCAACAGTCACGTTAGTGTCGGTAGCTGTCTTAACGAGCTTGTCGTACAATGCCTGGTTGTCTACAATGTTCTTGGCAGCAGTTTCGTATGAAGCAAGGGATTTCTCTGTCCAAGTTTCATAGTTCTTTTTATAAGTATTTATAGTTCCCTTTCTTCCACCAAAACTGTTAGTCTTAAACCAAACTGCCCTGTAGTTTTTGAACTGTGTATTTACATCAGTGCTAAGGGTTTTAATATTTGTCTGAATAGTGGTTGCATAAGTAGAGAAATAACCGGCGGGCTTATAATTTCCGTCCTTTGACACCAACTTCTCAGCTGCTACCTTGGCATCATTAAGTTCATTCTGAAGCTTGTCGATTTCGCCATCCATCCAAACCTTAGCCTCATAGTTTTCAATAACAGCAGTCCAAGTGTGACCGGCATTGTCATCAATAGTAGTAATAGCAGTCTCTATTTCATCAATCTTGCCATACTTATCGTTCTTCAATTCATGCTTGGCATAGATTTCGGCAATCTCTTTCTTCAGATTGTCAATAAGTTTCTGGGCGGCATTGATATCATTATTGCACTCAAGAAGGTTATACTTACCCAAAGCAGCAATGATTTTATTCAATTCATCCTGCTGTACCTTAATCTTTGCTGCATAGTCGTTGTTCAGAGCTTCCTGAGCCTCCATCAATGCGACATAACCACTAACGATAGTATTGATTTCGACGTTGGCGGTATTAATTGCAGTAGCCCACTTGCCTTTAGCAGTTCCAGAATTACCTTTTGCATAAAGAGCATCGTCCTGAGCCTTGGCGTCGTTGATAATACGATACTGTTCCATCAGCTCGGCAACAGCCTTGTCCTGCCAGTCCTTATAGTTTGCAGACGGCAACTTGGCTATAGCCTCCTGAGACTGTGTAAGATAATTAGCCTTTGCTGTTTCATAAGCAGCAACTACAGCAGCGTGTGCAGTTTCATTGCTCTTGACTGCCTCCTCATCTTTCTGAAGATTAGACTTCAGCGTATTAATCTTAGGTGTAACCTTTTTAATATCTCTCAATACACCATCTTTCTCATCCAGAATCTTGGTATCAGTGAGGTCATATCCTTTTATCTTATCGCCAATTGCCTCAACACCGTATTTCTTCAGCTCAGCAACCTTTGTTTCACTTGTATAAGGATACTTTGTTGTATTTCCAGCCTCAGCGAGGGCTCCATTATAAAGTGTCTCAAGTGCTGAGTAAGCTTTATCTAACTCGGCCTTTGCGTCATAAGGTTTCTGAGCCTGGTCAGCCTTACTCTTGGCATCGTTGATACGAGCTTCCCAAGTTTTCTTTTGCAAGTCTGTGATTTCAAGAAGTTTGTCATCATCATAAGCATTGTTCATCTCAACAGTAATCTTGCTGAGTTCGAGCAGCCATTCCTCCTTGACTTTAGGGTCATTGGTCTCGATGTGGTTGGCAGCAGCATTCAGCTTAATGCGAATCTCGTCAATAGCAGCCTTCTTGGCTTCAATCATCGCAGCTTTTTGCTCCTCTGTCAATTCCTCAGCAGCCTGTGCATAGACAGGGGCGAGTGCCGCAAGGGCGGCAACAGAAAGTGTAACTTTGTTCATAATCTGTTTGTTTAAGTTAATACTATAATTATTTTTAAAATTTACATTATTATATATATGCGAAAACGGCACATTCCATATACATTATTTTATATACAGAACCGCCCGCAACCAATATATGCGGCGACAAAGTTACATATTTTTATCCTACCACAACTTCTTTTCAAACTGCCTTTTCGTGAAACCAATAATTTTATTCGTGAATTTCTATCGTGTGTTTTTCATGTTATCTACATTACATTCTATATTTATCTATTTTACTCAACTATCGCAAATGATTTTGAACCACAGAGTTTGTCTGCCTCATGGAATCTCTGCGTCCTCAGTCGCTTGCGCCCTACTCTATAAAGCCAAAAATCTCTTTTTCTCTTTACCTCTGTGGTTTAACATAGAGAATTATCACTTTCTAAAATTGAGTATTTTACAAGTATGCTGTTTCGACTCCTTGTCGTAGTTTATTCCCACGAGAAGCACATTTCGCGTGTAGTCAGCCAACTCTGTCCAAAAGCATCTTCGTAAACAATGACAAGTAGATCTCTTACCTCCTTGTTCGGGATGAAGCACTCTTGGGTTTCAAAGTCGCATTCCAAATATCCGAGATGAATCAATACGGTGAGGACATCATTCCTGCTGCGCACGATGTGCTGGGTATCGTGTACGCCATCGTTTTCGTGTACACCATCGTTTTCGTGTACGCCCTGAATGGGCAACCTGTACATAGACTAGGGCAGAGCGAAGCGACACCCTGGGTTACGTGTGCGCCATCGTTTTCATATACGCCATCGGTTTCATATACGCCATCGGTTTCGTGTACGCCATCGGTTTCGTGTACGCCCTGAAAGGGCAACCCGCACATAGCCCAGGGCAGAGCGAAGCGACACCCTGGGTTACGTGTGCACCATCGTTTTCGTGTACGCCCTGAAAGGGCAAAAGCGTAACATATAAAGATGTAACATAGGACAACCAATAGAATTAATGCCGGGGGTTATACGCTTTTGCCCTTACAGGGCGTGGGCTCCCCCGACATACACGGTTACCCAGGCTGGCGCTTCGCTTTGCCCTGGGCTATGCGCAGGCTACCCTTTCAGGGCGTTCAATGTCAAACTTCTGTGGAAACTATTTCTTAACACTTTCTATTTTACATGTATGCTGCTTCGACTCCTTGTCGTAGTTTATTCCCACGAGAAGCACGTCTCCCGTGTAGTCAGCCAACTTCGCGGGATAGTTCTTCAACTTGATTTGGCTGATGGCAGTGTCTGCTGAATGATTGTATTTAAGCTCGATGACAATTGCGGGCTTCGACACATTGCGGCGGGGTATCATCACAAGGTCGGCATAGCCCTTGCCCGTGGCATACTCACGGTGAATCACATATTCGTTCTTCGCCCATATATATGCTATGGAAAGAACACATGCAAGCGAGTTCTCGTCGTTGTATGCGAGGATGCTCGTGTTCTCG
>JALERP010000130.1 GCA_022764085.1 Prevotella sp. | reverse complement strand
GTAGTGGTGTATTACGAGCTCGACGGCAATGACTACACCGCATACCAGATGGACATCGCTTATCCTGAAGGCATCAGCACTGTAAACGGCGAGGACGGAAAACCTGGATATGTCAAGAGCGACGTATATGCAGACGGTCAGCAGCTCAGCTCAACCTTAAGCGTCAAGGGTCTCGACAGATTCCAGTGCCTGTCTCCAAGCAGCACCGCCTTCAAGACCAAGAACGGCATACTGCTCACACTGCCTGTAAAGGCCAATAGTACATTGGCAAACGGTGTTTATCAGGCTACCATCTCTCCCGTAGAGTTTGTGAAGACCGATGGTACGGCATACAGACCGCAGCCCGTCAGCTTCTATATCACCGTGCATGAGGTAGTCAACAACAGCCAGGAAATGGCTGAGGGATGGAACTGGATATCCACAAACATCCCGACTGATGCCACTCCGTTCATCGAAGGCATCGAGACAGATGTCAACAGATTGGTAAGCCAGACAGAGGAGCTATACAACGACCCGGAGTTAGGTATAGTAGGCAACTTGAATACCATAGACATCACCTCTGCCTACAAACTGCAGACAAAGGCTGTCACTACATTGGTACAACAAGGTATTCCTGAGAATCCGACAATTACTGACATAAAGCTTTATAAAGGCTATAACTGGATAGGCTATCTGCCCACCACCGCCCTCCATGTTGCTGATGCTCTCAGCAACCTCAGCGCAGCCAAGGGCGACCGCCTGATCAGCCAGAACGGCTTTACTGAATATGGTGATAACGGATGGGAAGGACAACTCACTGAGATGACCCCGGGTGTTGGATATATGTATCACCGCAACGCCGATGCCACGACCTTCCGTTATGCCGAGCAAGCCGCTGACAACACAACAGAAGCTGCAAGCGAGGCTGCCATACGCAAGTCGGCCAGCATTCAGCCATGGTCGTACGACATCCACAAATATCCCGACGTAACCACCATCATCGCCAAGCTCTATATGACCGACGAGCCGGCGGAGCAAGGCAGATATACAGTGGGAGCATTCAGCGGAGACGAGTGCAGGGGCATAGGCACTATAGTGGGTGAGAAACTCTTCATCACCGTGCATGGCACAGTGAAGGAAAACGAGACAATCACCTTCCGCGCCTACGACGAGACATCAGGCGAGACACTGACTGTAAGCGAGACCATAGTATTCCAGGGTCAGAGCCTCGGCAACCTTGACAGTCCGTTGCAGCTGCATGCCCAGCTTACTCCCACCGGAATAAACGGCATCTCCACGATGTCCGATGTCCGCACAATCCACACCACGGGCGGCAACCGTATCAGCCGTCTGCAGCAGGGTGTGAACATCGTCACCAAGACCGATGGGTCAACAGTGAAGGTTGTAGTGGAATAAACGATATTCACGATAAAAAAAACGGGAGGCATAGTCACGGATGGTTATGCCTCCTTTTTTGTCGGAAAATTCATTATACATTATATAAATTACGCAAGACCTCCAGCGACTTCATCTCGGGAAAGGAAGGAATATGAAGGCGATAGTAGCTTACAATAACGTCGAGAAGACGGTTGCGCTGCTCGCGCGACATCCTGAAAAGATGCATGGTGGGATAGTTCATACGCAACATCAGCGACATCAGCGATGACTCTCCGGGGCCCAGGTAATCACGATGGGCGGGAACGGACGTTGAGAAGTCACCACTGCGGAGGTCGAAGACGCAGCCCTGTGAGTAGTCGTCAATATTGGGATAGAAACCAAGAAAGCGGGTAAGACGCATCATAAAGACAAGGTGGAAATTGGATACAGGCGACGGTGCGCCGTCAAACCACATGAGACTGTCGGCAATGTACTCGAACATCGGCTCGTTGGCCTGCTCTCCATAAAGCGAGTGATAAAGGAACTCGGCAAGGAACATCCCCACGGTGAGTTTGTCAATATCAAAGGGCAACGACGAATAGGGATGCCGCATAGATGCCTCGCGCAGTTTCTGCAGCTGCACCTTTGGACGGTAGTCGTACTCCAAAGAGAGGAGCGAAAGCGGTTGAAACAGCTGTTTGCGGATTTTCGACTTAGCCGACTTGGGCATAGGCACAAGAAAAGACATCCGCCCGTGGGCACGGGTGAACATATCGACAATCATCTTGCTGTCGCCATATTTTATGTTATGCAGCACTATCGCCGTGGTCTTCGTAAGCATCTATAAATTCGATATTTGGTGCAAAAGTAGTCATTATTTACTGAAAAAAGGGTGCAAAAGAGGATAAAAATCTAAAAAAACATCAAAATAACGTATTTTTTTGCGAAAATATTTTGTTGAATGAAATAAAAGATGTAACTTTGCACCCGCAAAATCGCTAAACGGTCCCTTCGTCTATCGGTTAGGACGAGAGATTTTCATTCTCTAAAGAGGAGTTCGACTCTCCTAGGGACTACAAGTAAAAATAAAAGAAGAAGTAAAAAGAAAGATGGCAAACCACAAATCATCACTTAAGAGAATCCGTCAGGACAAGAAGAAGGCGCTGCATAACAAGTACTATGCAAAGACAATGCGCAACGCCGTTCGCAAACTGCGCGCCCTTACAGACAAGGAAGAGGCAGTAAAGTTGTATCCAAGCGTTCAGAAGATGCTGGACAAGTTGGCAAAGACCAACATCATCCACAAGAACAAGGCAGCTAATCTGAAGTCAAGCCTTGCACTTCATGTCAACAGCCTGGGATAATACATCACTTCTAACAATATCATAAGCCACATACTCAGAGAGTGTGTGGCTTATTTTATTGTATTTTGTTCATTTTTAGCATCAAATATTTCGGTATTTGATTTTTTTTGTGTAACTTTGCAACCACTTAGAGAAAATAGCAATTATGGCAGAAGACATAAACAAGGAAAACAACTATTCCGCGAGTAACATACAAGTGCTCGAAGGACTGGAGGCCGTGCGCAAGCGCCCGGCCATGTATATCGGAGACATAAGCGAAAAGGGACTCCACCACCTCGTGAACGAGACCGTAGATAACTCTATCGACGAGGCCATGGCTGGCTACTGTACACATATCGAGGTGACTATCAACGAGGACGAGTCAATCACTGTGCAGGACAACGGACGTGGTATTCCCGTGGATGAGCACAAGAAGCTGCACAAGTCGGCTCTTGAGGTGGTAATGACTGTGCTCCACGCCGGCGGTAAGTTTGACAAGGGTTCATACAAGGTCAGCGGTGGTCTCCATGGTGTGGGTGTGAGCTGCGTGAACGCCCTGTCCACTCACATGCTCTCGCAGGTGTTCCGCGACGGAAAGATCTATCAACAGGAATACGAGAAGGGTAAGCCTCTTTATTCTGTGAAGGTTGTCGGCGAGACTGACCTTACAGGTACGCGCCAGCAGTTCTGGCCCGACCCGACTGTATTCACCACCACGACATACAAATATGACATCATCGCCAAGCGCATGAGGGAACTGGCTTACCTGAATGCCGGCATCACCATCACCCTGACCGACATGCGCCCCGACGAGGAAGGCAAGACCAAGCAGGAGGTGTTCCACGCCAAGGACGGACTGAAGGAGTTTGTGCGCTATGTGGATCGCCACCGCACACACCTTTTCGACGATGTCATTTATCTGAAAACCGAAAAGCAGGGTATTCCCATCGAGGTGGCTGTGATGTACAACACCGACTACAGCGAGAATATCCATTCATACGTTAACAATATCAACACTATCGAGGGCGGTACCCACCTCGTGGGATTCCGTATGGCCCTCACCCGCACACTGAAGAAATATGCCGATGCCGACCCCGTTATCTCTAAGCAGATTGAAAAGGCCAAGATAGAGATTGCCGGCGAGGACTTCCGAGAGGGCCTTACCGCCGTTATCTCAATCAAGGTGGCTGAACCGCAGTTTGAGGGACAGACCAAGACTAAGCTCGGCAACTCAGAGGTGGCTGGTGCTGTACAGCAGGCTGTGGGCGAGGCTCTCGCCTATTACTTGGAGGAGCACCCAAAGGAGGCCAAGCAGATATGCGACAAGGTTATCCTGGCTGCCACTGCACGTATAGCCGCCCGAAAGGCCCGCGAGAGCGTGCAGCGCAAGAACCCGATGACGGGTGGCGGACTGCCAGGCAAGTTGGCTGACTGCTCTAACAAGGACCCGAAGGAATGCGAGATATTCCTCGTCGAGGGAGACTCCGCCGGTGGTTCTGCCAAGCAGGGACGCGACCGTTATACTCAGGCCATCCTGCCTCTGCGCGGAAAGATTCTGAACGTGGAGAAGGTGATGTGGCACAAGGTGTTCGAGAGCGAGTCGGTTATGAACATCATCCAAAGCATCGGAGTGAGATTCGGTGTTGAAGGTGAGGACGACAAGGAAGCCAACATCGACAAGCTGCGCTACGACAAGATTATCATCATGACCGACGCCGATGTCGATGGTTCGCACATCGACACGCTCATCATGACTCTCTTCTATCGCTTTATGCCGAAGATTATCCAGGAGGGACATCTATACATCGCCACTCCCCCGCTCTATCTCTGCACATACAAGAACAAGGCCAAGGAGTATTGCTACACCGACCAGCAGCGCCAGGCTTTCCTCGACAAGTGGGGCAACGGCGTGGAGGACGGCAAGAGTCTGCACACACAGCGATACAAAGGTCTTGGTGAGATGAACCCCGAACAACTTTGGGAGACAACCATGAATCCCGCCACACGCCTATTGAAGCAGGTGACCATCGAGAATGCCGCCGAGGCTGACGAGATTTTCTCAATGCTCATGGGCGACGACGTGGAGCCAAGACGAGAGTTCATCGAGAAGAACGCTACATACGCTAATATAGACGCTTAAAATTAAGAGTTAAGAATTAAGAATTAAGAATTAAGAGTTAAATAAGTTAGTTGAGCTACAACTATTTTTCTTAATTCTTAATTTTTAATTCTTAATTCAAAAATAAGTCAGTTGAGCTACAACTATTTTTCTTAATTCTTAATTTTTAATTCTTAATTCAGAAGAACTCAAAGCTAAAAGAATTTATGTCCAGAAACACTACCCTAATATTATCTTTACTTGTTTCGATTGCATCAATTGCCCAGAGTCTGCCAATGAAACTATGGTATAACAGTCCTGCGGAGTTCTTCGAGGAGTCGATGCCTATTGGCAACGGACGCCTGGGGGCACTCGTATATGGAGGCACTGACGATAATGTCATACAATTTAATGACATAACCTTCTGGACTGGAAAACCTGTGAACCGCAACGATGACGAGGGGGCACATAAGTGGATTCCGGAAATAAGGAAGGCTTTGTTCAACGAGGACTATAAGCTGGCCGACTCATTGCAGCTGCATGTGCAGGGCAACAACTCGCAGTTCTACCAGCCTCTCGCTACCCTGCATATACTCGATGACAACACGACAAAGGCATCGGGATATTACCGTGAACTGGACATAGACAGCGCACTGTGTCGCGACACATATATAAAAGGTGGTGTAAGATACACAAGGGAATATTTCGCATCCAATCCCGACAAGATGATTGCCATGAGGATAAGGGCTGATAAAAAAGGGGCAATAAACTGCCTGTTATCCCTAACATCCCTCGTACCACACAAAGTAAGAAGTAGCCAAACGTCCCCCTCGGGGGACCACAGGAGGGCTTCCCTGACTATCAACGGTCACGCCACCGGCGACCCTATGAACAGCATACACTTCTCTGGCATTCTTACCGCAAAGACCGACGGAGGAAAGGTGTTGACAGGTGACTCAACCTTACTGATTAGCGGAGCAACGGAAGCTACCGTATATTTCGTAAATGCCACCAGTTTCAACGGTTTCGACAAGCATCCCGTCAACGAGGGCACAAGGTATATCGAACAGGCTGCGGATGACGCATGGCATCTCGTAAACTATACATACGACCAGTTGAGGGAGAGACATATCGCTGATTATAAGGCTATTTACGACCGCTTCAAACTCAAGCTCGGCAATGCCACATTCGACACCAAGCGCAATACCGAACAGCAACTGAAGGACTACACCGACCGGAAAGGCGGCAACACTTATCTCGAAACACTCTACGCACAATACGGCAGATACCTCCTTATAAGCTGTTCACGCACCGCAGGTGTTCCCGCAAACCTGCAAGGCCTGTGGACACCGCACCTGTGGTCGCCATGGCGAGGAAACTACACCGTGAACATCAACCTCGAAGAGAATTACTGGCCTGCCGAGGTGGCTAACATGGGAGAGATGGCTATGCCGCTCGACAACTTTATTGCCGCCCTCGCCGCCAACGGAAGATACACCGCAAAGAACTACTATGGTATCACAGAGGGATGGTGCTCAAGCCATAACAGCGACATATGGGCAATGACAAACCCTGTGGGAGAAAAGCGCGAATGGCCTGAATGGGCAAACTGGAACATGGGGGGAGCTTGGCTTGTGAACGCACTATGGGACCATTATCTCTTCAACCTCGACATAGAGTATCTGCGCTCAACGGCATATCCCCTGATGAAGGGAGCAGCAGAATTCTGCATGGCTTGGCTTATAAAGAATCCCAACAATCCCGACGAACTTATCACCGCCCCATCCACATCGCCCGAAAACGAATACAAGACAGACAAGGGTTATCATGGCATGACGATGTACGGAGGAACTGCCGAT
Source organism: Prevotella sp. (assembly GCA_022764085.1). Taxonomy (GTDB): domain Bacteria; phylum Bacteroidota; class Bacteroidia; order Bacteroidales; family Bacteroidaceae; genus Prevotella. The sequence continues at coordinate 27,330 of JALERP010000130.1, read as the reverse complement.
CTCGCCATCATCCGTGAACTGCTCACCAATACCATCAAGGCGTCGGAGACACTCAACACCGACAAGGAACTGCGCGACAGGATGAACACCACCATCAACATGCTTCACCCATATAAGATAGGCAAGCGAGGCAACCTGCAGGAATGGTATTACGACTGGGACGACTGGGACTGGAAACACCGCCACCAGTCGCATCTCATAGGTCTTTATCCCGGAAGACATATCACCGAGGCACAGCCTGAGTTGATGAAGGCTTGTCGAAAGTCACTGGAAATCAAGGGTGACGAGACAACCGGCTGGAGCACTGGCTGGCGAATCAACCTATGGGCAAGACTGAAGGATGCCGACCAGGCATATCATATCTACCAAAAACTGCTGACATACGTAAGTCCCGACAACTACAAGGGTGAGGACAAAAGACGTTCGGGAGGCACCTACCCCAACCTCTTCGACGCCCATCCTCCATTCCAGATTGACGGCAACTTCGGCGGTACGGCCGGAGTATGCGAGATGCTCGTGCAGAGCGACGGTGACACCATCACCCTCCTACCCGCACTTCCAAAGGCTTGGAAGGACGGCGAAGTAAGCGGAATATGCGCCCGCGGCGGATATGAACTAAAGCTGAAATGGACTGACAGCAAAGTAGTTGAACTTACTGTCAAGGCTAAGAACAAGGGCAAGGTGAAGGTTGCTGTCAACGGACGAATCATAACAGTAAAGACAAAGGCTGACAAGTGCAGCAAGGTAATATAATACACATTGCCTATGGATAACAAGAATATCAGAAATACAAACTTCCGTATAGCTCAGGAAGATCACGACAAGAGTGACTTTATTGCCAATGACATCATACTAAGTGAAAAGATGTCAATGCTTGCCCTAAATGCACACCCACGTCGAATGACCTTCATCCTCGTGGCATTGTGTACAGAAGGCAATGCACAGTTTACCATCGACACCCAAAGGCATGACGTGAAGAAAAACGACATAATCGTCATATCCGACCGCCATGTCATTGATGAATATGTGGCATCTGACGATGTCAACGGACTGGCAATGATGATGTCGGTAAACTTCTTCTATGAAGTGGTCAAAGATGTCAGGGACGTGTCGCTGCTATTCCTCTTCTCACGCAACCATCCTGTAGTGTCGCTCAACGAGGAGGAGGTGCAGACATTCAAGCAATATTTCTACTTTCTGAAAAAAAAGGTTGCCGACAATTCCAACCACTTCAAGCGCGACCTCGTAAGGACATTAGTGCTCGCCATGTTCTACGACCTGAGCAATGTCATTTACCGCGTGCAACAGGTGGAGAACAAACGACAGACAAGAGCCGACGATATATTCACGCGCTTTATCAAACTCGTTGAGGAAAACTACAAAAGAGAGAGAAGGGTGGGCTGGTATGCCGAACAACTGTCCATCACCCCGAAATACCTGTCTGAGACAGTGAAGTCGGTAAGCAAGAACACTCCTAACGAATGGATAGACAAATACGTCACACTTGAGGCACGGGTGCTGCTGAAGACCTCCACGTTATCTATAAAAGAGATTTCCGACGAGCTTAACTTCCCCAACCAGTCGTTCCTCGGTAAGTTCTTTAAAGAGCACGTTGGCATGTCGCCATCCGCTTACAGGCGGCAGTAAGACGACAAATCCTTCAAAAATATGCCATTTCGGAAAAAAATGAAACAAATAGTAAAGGATTAGCTACAAAAATTGAGCTAATTCTGCGAATATATGCTTAACTTTGCACAAAACTTTCGCATTTATGGACAATAACGTTATACTATCTGACTATTATCAGAAGAACCTGTCTGAATTAAGGGGATTTGCAATGAAGTATGTCAAGGACACATTCGTTGCGGAAGACATTGTGCAGGATTCATTCGTCAGACTGCTCTGCATAAAGGAAATCATAATTGAGAGTAGCCTGTCTTCCCTCATTTACAAGACTTTGCTGCGCTTATGCATAGACTATATCAGACGCTCCACCTATCGTGCGGAGGCATTCAGACACATCGCCTCATGCCAGTCGGCGTGGCACGAGATGGAGTCGGAGATTTATGCCCACGACATAAGTGAGAAGTTGGAGAAGGGTATTTCCACCATGTCCAAACGTAGTCAAATGATTTACAGAATGAATATTTTTGAAGGGAAACAGGTGTCGGACATCACCAAGGTCTTAGGCATAAGCTACAAGGCTACCGAGAACTGTCTGGGTAGGGCACGTGCCGAAATGCGTTCCTTTATGAGAATGTGCATGACTATTGTCTTCTTGTTGGCTTTGTCGATTCCATCGGTATCTGCCGACAAATCCGTAGGTTTCAGCGGTGGCGACTTGCATCAAATATGCAGTAATGCAATCCCACACAACACCCCCGAAACAGGATTCGAGATAAATACAGCAAACTGAACAGGTAATAAACAGGGGATTTCCCATCTGTAAAGAGACCAAAGAGGAATATGGACAAGACTGAGATGTATAAACATATTGCAGAATGGAGAAAGTATCTGCGCCGCCATGAATGCAATGTATTTGACGCCCTCTTTTATGACAAAGAAGATGTTACGGAAGAGGATGTCCAGTCGATTGTGATTAAAGTTGCCGAATTTTTCAATATGCCCCAACCTGATATGCAAAGCAAATGCAACACATTTGCGGAAGTAATGATGGGTGATGTTGCGGACAAATGCGAGATATCTTACAATATGGAGATGCTGCGGAAAATCGGCATTAACAATCGTGACGCCCTTACTCTCTGTTTAGTACATGAAATGACCCATCAATTACTGCAGACACATCGTTTTATGGTGTTCTGTAGCGAAAGATGGATTCACGAATTGGCTGCCGATATGACTGCGGGACTGTATGCTGCACGCTACGGATTGACTACGGGTAAATACAAATTTGCCTTGTCGATACAGAAACACTGCATAACGCATCCCTGTGGAGAATTGAGAAAAGCCATATTTGAATACGGGCATCATTGCCAGGAGTATCAGATGACCGCCGGCGACAAGATAATTAACCAAATGAAGAATATGATGCCGGCATTTGTCTTGTCTCATCAGAAAGAATTGCAAGACGATTGGTATCGGATGCTTGAAGGTATTGAACTAAGCGGACAGGATTCGTCCCACTCACAGGATAACACCGACACATTCGTCGTTGGTGGCACTTATGGAAACCTCATACATAGCGATTTCCTCAGCTTGGTTTCTGACAACAAGGATTATCCAAAACACACTGTAATGGCTTTTCTCAAGCAGTATCTGTCAGACAATCCGGATGAATTCATCGATATGGTGAAGGAAACCGTGACAAGCAAAAGGTTTCTGTCTGACTATATTGCAAGTATTGCAGACGTATTAATGAATACAAGTTGCCAGATGGCTTCCTCAATGTCCTATATCAAAGAACGGTTGGACATTAAGGGTGTCATTACACACAAGCAACGCCTGGAAAGTTATACGAATCTTTTGGAAAACCTGAAGAACTACCACAAGAATCCAGACCCCAAAATAGAGGCAGAGCTGGATTTGGTTTTTAACTCCATTGACCCAGCCACATGGAAAATGTTCTTCCTGAAACAATCGCCCAAGTTGCAGGCAAAGATGAACGAATATGTCAATCCCAAACGGTTGGCGGAAATGTCGAATATGCAACTTGTGATACGCAAAGTAAAATCCATTGACGTACATTGTAAGAACGATGGTTTTTATCGCCTCTTTCTTGTCAGGGAATACGAATCGCTGATGGTGCATTTCAGCAGGAAAAACGGGTTTATCCTCTATCTGATATATCTTCTGGACAGGAAGCTGAAGGGCGACAAGGCAGACACGCTCGACCTGTCAAAGTACAAGAAGTTGTTTGGCAAGTTATATAATAAGGTATATGGAATTAATGGGGAGAGCTTTTTCACAGAGATGATGAAGAAATATAATGCCAACAACGAGGTGCAGCAAAAAGGTCTATACTCCGCACTGAAAAGCATACGCGACGACATCGGAAGCACATGTGACAGGATGCAAGAGCCTGCCGAACCGTTCATCCTGCGCGACATTGCATCACACCTCGCAGTACTGCCCGAACGCATTATACTGCCTAAAGAGATAATGGCATTGGCTTAGTGTTAAAAGCGATTAACAATTATATATAAGTCACTGACAACCAACAGAAAAGAAACAACCACAAGGGATATATAACAAAGCAATAAAAATCTGTCAAATTTTGCCGACCTTTGCAATGAAATTTAAGACATTGCAGAGGTCGGTTTTTTGTATGTTCAACTTAAATATTTGACAGATATGATGCAGAATGTAACAACAAGTAACGAGCAGACGTTGAGGGACTTAAACATCATCAGCCGCTTGAAGTCAGGCGACCAACAGTTTGCAAAGAAATTCTTCTACGGCAAGAACAACAACGGATGCAACATCAGCCGTTTCCGTTCAAAGCTGATAGGTCAGATTAAGCACACCTATCACTACGAATTGAGCGTGGAGGAGTTTGGAAATATTGTATATACCCACCTGTGGGATAACGGCACATGGGGTGTGTTGGATAATTATGCGGGAAATAGCAGCCTCTTCTGTTGGCTTGAAAAAGTGGCACGCCATGAGGTGATGAGGGTACTGGAAGAGATGAACGTAATCAATGTGAGCCGTGAGCGCACCATTGGCAATACCCGTTTGCTTGGCTCATCCGTTTCGCAGGATATATGGAACCTTGTAATAACAGACCTTATGCCAAAGGGATTGCATAAGAATCTGCTTATGGCATCATTCATTGAGCGCAAAAGCGAGAGAATTATGATGAAGGAATTCAAACTGGAGGCAGAAGCACTAAGATTGGAAATCAAGAAAGCAGAGACAACACTCAAGGACAAACTGATACAAAGCGGCAGTTATTATGAGGAACTGGTGCTGAGAGACAGGGCACCGCGTAACATTGACTTGCCGGAAGAGTACATCAGGGATTTCGACAAGCACAATAGTGTAAAGAACGAGTCAAGTCCGCTGGCGGATATTTTTGGTGTCAACCTCGACAAGGAGAACATCAATGATAAAGTAGTGGACTTCCTCTACCGTTTCTCCGGCAATCTGCCATGGACAGAGGAAGACAAGGAGATATGGAGGCTGCGTTTCATCGAGAACAAATCTCCAGTAGAGGTTGCGGCACGTTGTCATAGGGCCCGTTCATGGCTTGACACACGCTATTCACGTCTGAACAAGAAGTTCAAAAAAGCTATTCGCGAGTGGTGGAGAATCCATTCTTGACGATACAGTTTAAATACGTTATTTTCATTTCCTTCAGTGATAGAAGTCAATAGAATATACTTTCAATGTTATTGACAAACATTTATTTATTAACATTAAAAAAAATATAACTATGGTAAGAAAAGTAGTTGCGTCGTTCAAGGACAAGACAGAGAAGAAGGAACTCTCGTTCATGGAACAGTTGGCTTTGGAGCGTAAGGCTCAGGAAGAAGCTGAATTTGCAGAAATGCTCAAGGCCGAAGAGGAACAGAAACAGCGCGAAGAGGAGGAATTTGCCCGTATGCTGGAAGAGGAGGAGAAACAGTCTCTTGGAAACAAGTGAATAGCTGACGCACATTATCTGTCAGGACTACCCGGCCTTTGCAGCGTTTCGCACTTATGCAAAGGCCGGTTTTTTATTGATTTAAAAACACATGATATATGGAAAAGGATATGAATCTTGCCACTGCTTTTGCAGAGCTGAACAGAATATTTGCCGGCAAAGGAATGGATGACTATAACTTTGAGCTGGCAAAACCATTCACCGATTATATTGCCGGTTTGTGGGACATTAATGCCAGACAGTGTATGTTGTTGTCTTGTATGCTAACCAGTATGGGTGAGGAGATGACTACCGGTCAGATAGCGAGCCATATCGGTATTGACAACCTTATGTCGCTCACTTTGCAAAAGGACATCGATGGTCTTGTGGGAAAGGGGTATGTCGTGGTGACAAAGAACCCTCGCGGTGTAAATTGGGAACAGACCCTCATGCTCTCATCGTCTGTCATATATGCCATAAGATATAACAAACAGGTGGAGACTGACGTGTATAAGCATCTCACGGCATGGGATGTGATGGGCGATTTTGCCGACATTACCCGCAAGTGCGACTATGGAGAGATGGACTATCCTATTCTTGTCAACAATATACATCTTACGCTTAAGGAGACCCGGCATCTCCATTTCAGCAGAAGATTGCTTGACTACAAACTTACGAACGATGAACTTATGCTGCTCATCATTGCTTGTGTACACTTGGTGATGGACGAGGAAGAGACAATAACCCCGTATGACTACGACGACATCATTCCCAAGGGCAGATGCAGGATGCTGCAACTGATGTTCAAGCACAAGGTGGGCAATCTGAAAGGGTGTGGTCTTATGGAACTTTGTGATGAAAGCGAGGGCGTGTTCAGAATAACCGACGATTTTAAGTACGACTTGCTGTCGGAATACGAGAACGTTATGGATTCCAAGAATAAGACTGACCAAGAGTCCACAAAGGAAACGGCTGATGAGGTTGACACCGCCAATGATGAAAAGACAGAGGATATTGTGGAAAAAACACTGTTCTACAACCCCACGGAACAAGTGCAGATAGACCGTTTGGCAAACCTGCTGAGCGAGGAAAAGTATTCAGAGATAAAGATGAGAATCAAAAAGTCGGGGATGAGGATGGCATTTACATGCCTGTTTTACGGTGCTCCGGGCACAGGCAAGACAGAAACCGTCATGCAGCTTGCCCGCAAGACCGGCCGCAAGGTAATTACGGTGAATCTGTCAACATTGAAGAGTATGTGGGTGGGCGAAAGCGAGAAAAACATCCAAAAAGTGTTTGACGACTATAAGGAAACAGTGGCAAAATCAGAATTGACACCTATACTGCTCTTCAATGAGGCTGACGGTATCTTTGGCAAACGCTACAAGCGGGTGGATTCGGAGGCGGAACAATCGGCTAACACTATCCAGAATATCATTCTCCAGAATATGGAGCAGCTCGACGGAATACTGATTGCCACTACCAACCTTACTGAGAATCTGGACAATGCCTTCGAGCGTCGTTTTCTCTACAAGATTGAGTTCAACCGCCCCTCCTTGGAAGTCAGAAAGAAGATTTGGCAGTCGATGATGCCGGAACTGTCTGTCGTTGACTGCAATTTGCTTGCAAGAAAATATTCATTCAGTGGCGGACAGATGGAGAATATAGCACGAAAGGCTTTCATCGACTCTCTCTTGTATGACAATCCGGTAAATGTGGACATGGTGGCTAAACTGTGCGACGAAGAAAATATCAACAAGAATGGCAACGGGTTTCAAATCTCCAACAAGTATATTAAATATAGGTGAGAATGATAAAACTCAAGAAAGTGTGTCTAAAGACATAAACAATGACTTGTAAAACGATATTAGCACGGTTGTAACATCTTTGTAATATGTATATCATAACTTTGCAGCCGAAAACAACAACTGCAATATATGAGATTATTATTGATGGCTCTTATGCTGACTGCCGCAACAGCTGGTTGGTCGCAGGAGAAAAAGGTGGAATTCAAGCCCGAAATCCACGGTACAGTAAGGGCTAAGTATGAATGTCAGACCGAGGAAGGCGAGAGCAGGTTTGAGGTAAGAAACGCGCGCATTAGCATCACGGGAAAGGTGGTGGATGCCGTGAGCTACAAGGCGGAGATTGACCTATCTGACGAGGGTAATATAAAGATGCTTGACGCATACACGCGTTTGACACCAGTGGAGAACCTTAACTTCACTATAGGACAGTTTCGCGTGCCTTTTACTATCGATGCCCACCGCTCGCCCCACCAGCAATATTTCGCCAATCGCTCGTTCATAGCAAAGCAGGTGGGAAACGTGCGCGATGTTGGTGCGTCATTAGGATATAAGTTCAAGGGCAAGATGCCTGTGGTGCTGGAGGGCGGATTCTTCAACGGTTCCGGTCTCACCGACCAGAAAAACTACTGGACCAAGAAAATCAACTTCTCCGCCAAGGCACAGTTCTACCTGCCGCAGGGCTTCAACGTCACGTTGAGCACACAGAAGATTTCACCTTCCGACAATACCGTGATGATGTATGACGCCGGCACCTACTGGCACTCCAATGGCTGGCACATAGAGGCTGAATACCTGTTCAAGCACTACAACAACAACGCCTTTAGCGATGTTCACTCATTTGACGGGTTCGTAAACTATGACATAAAGACCAAAAGCAAGAAAAGCTTCATCAAGAAAGTGTCGCCGCTCGCCCGTTATGACTATATGAGCGACCATAGCGACGGCACTTCTACTAATGATGATGGAACATTCAACGTGACTGATTACAAGCGTCATAGAGTGACCGCTGGCGTGACCCTCAGTCTTGCCACCCCCTTCGTGTCTGACATACGCATAAACTTCGAGAAATATTTCTATCGTGACGGGGCTATTGTCAAGCCATCGGAGAAAGACAAGATTGTAGTGGAGTTCATGACAAGATTCTGATTGTCAATAAAACATAAAAACACAAGGGAAATGTACCGTTTTCGGCAATTTATTCGTATATTTGCAGCATCAATCTTTATATAATTGCAAATATGATGGAATGGATTGCCGAAAACGCTTGGATAGTATGGGCTGTTGCAGCCGTGCTATGCCTTATTATGGAACTGATGAGCGGCGGACTTGTGCTGCTCTGTTTTGCAGTGGGAGCCGCCGGGGCTGCCATTGTGTCTCCCTTTGCGGGAATTTCCGTTCAGCTGGTTGTATTTGTCATTGCCACACTGTCTTCACTCGTTATGGTTAAAAAAATCTTTGCCCATCGGCATGACAACGATAACGACACTGCCGGAAGAGCCAGCAATGCCGACGCCCTGATTGGACGCAAGGGAAAGGCGGACAGCGATATCAAGCGAGGCGACTTCGGATGGGTGGCGATAGACGGAGACGTGTGGAAATCAAGGCTCGCCGACGATGCCACTGCCGATATCCCCAAAGGTACCATCGTGGAAGTCACGGCAAGGGACAGCATCATCCTGACCGTACGCGAAATTAATTCTTAATTCTTAATTTTTAATTCTTAATTTTAAATTACAATAGTATGACCTACGTATTAATTGTCATCGTGGTTTGCATACTGGTGTTTGCAAAGATGGCTCTTGTCATCATTCCACAATCAGAAACGAGAATTATCGAGAGGCTCGGACGCTATCATGCCACTCTGAAGCCAGGTGTTAACATCATTATTCCTTTCATCGACAGGGCAAAGGATATAGTGGCTATGGTCAGAGGACGATACGTATATACTAACAATATCGACCTCAGGGAACAAGTGTATGACTTCCCCAAACAGAACGTTATTACAAAGGACAACGTGCAGACTGAAATTAATGCGCTGCTCTACTTCCAGATAGTTGACCCGTTCAAGGCTGTTTATGAAATCAACAACCTGCCCAACGCTATTGAGAAACTTACGCAGACTACATTGAGAAACATCATCGGTGAACTTGAACTCGACGAGACCCTCACCAGCCGCGACACTATCAACACCAAACTGCGCGTGGTGCTTGACGATGCCACGAACAAATGGGGCATCAAGGTGAACCGTGTTGAGCTTCAGGACATCACTCCTCCCGAGAGTGTGCTCAACGCAATGGAAAAACAGATGCAGGCAGAAAGAAACAAGCGTGCCACCATCCTCACGAGCGAGGGAAAGAAAGCAAGCGACATCCTACAGTCGGAAGGAGAGAAGATGGCAACCATCAACCGCGCCGAGGCTGAAAAACAGCAGGCCATTCTCAAGGCTGAGGGTGAGGCTCAAGCCCGCATCCGCAAGGCCGAAGCAGAGGCAATCGCCATTCAGAAAATTACCGAGGCAGTAGGAAAGAGCACCAACCCTGCCAACTATCTCCTGGCACAGAAATACATCATGATGCTTCAGCAAGTGGCAGAGGGAGACAAAACCAAGACAGTCTATCTGCCATACGAAGCAACCAACCTTATGGGAAGCATCGGTGGCATAAAGGATTTGTTCAAGGAATAATAGTTACTATTAATAACGTACACAAGTGGACGAGTGGACGATTGGACAAGTACACAAGTGGACAAGTGGACAAGTTGATAGTACAACCGTATAACAACAGCAAAAGTAACAACTTGTCAACTCGTCAACTCGTCAACTTGTCAACTCGTCAACTTAAATTTAATGTAAATAGTGCTGAAGAAATCACAAAGGTGAATTCTTCAGCACTATTTCTGTTGCCCCGGCCTTGCCCTTTACATATTCGCCGGCTTTGGAGCCACATTCCTTTAGTAATTGTCTGTCGGAAATAAACCGCTGCATCTGAGATGCAAAGGTATCATAGTCGGATATCTCAATGCCACCACCGGAGGCAAGCAGTTCCTGGGCTTCCTGAAACCGCTTGTTGTTTGGACCGAATAAAACCGGCACATTCCATACAGCCGCCTCCAAAACATTATGTATGCCAACGCCAAAGCCACCACCTACGTATGCCACTTCACCATAATGATAGATGCTGGACAAAAGTCCGAAACAGTCAATTATCAGGCATTGCGCATCAACAACAGCCTCTGGTGTCGTCTGTGTATATCTCACAGTCTTGAGATTAAGTTTTGAGAGTATCTGCTGCAGATGATCTTCGCTGATGACATGCGGAGCTATTATCAGTTTCCAGTCCTTATGCTCATTGAAGTAACGGATGAAGATGTCCTCGTCGGGCTGCCAGCTGCTTCCAGCCACAAACACAGGGCAATCCTTCTTGAAAGCCTCAACCAGAGGCAAGTGCTTCGATTGTTCCTTTATCTGCAGCACACGGTCGAACCGGGTATCGCCGCTAATTGTCACTTCAGTAATGCCAAGCGTTGCCAGCAAGTCACGACTCTGCTCATTCTGCACAAAGAAATGGGTGAAACATTTAAGTACACAAGCATACTGTCTGGCATACCATTTGAAGAATACTTGGTCAGGGCGGAATATCGACGATACGCTATATGTAGGAATACAACGATGCTTCAGTATGTGAAGATAATTATACCAGAACTCATACTTTATGAAGAACGCCATCACCGGCCGCACTAACCTTAGGAAACGTATGGCATTTAGCGGAGTGTCAAGCGGCAGATAACATATTATGTCGGCACCCTCGTAGTTCTTGCGCACCTCATAGCCCGACGGCGAGAAGAAGGTCAGAAGCACCTTATATTCCGGATGCTCCTGACGCAGACGCTCAATAATAGGGCGTCCCTGCTCGAACTCGCCAAGTGAGGCGGCATGAAACCACACATATTTCGCCTCTGGGTCAACTTTCTTCTTGAGCACTCCGAATGCGGCACGCTCTCCACGCCACATCTTGCGTACTTTCTCGCTGAAGATGCTCGATATTGCCACACCCAAGAGGTAGAAATATATCGCTATATTATAAAGCATTCTTTTTTATCGTGATAACAGTTACTTGTATCAGCCCAATGTCTCAATGGCTCGCTTCATACGGTCGAGTGTCTCCTGCTTTCCGAGGAATGCCGAGATGTCGAACATACCCGGCCCCTTGCCTTCTCCCACAAGAGTCAGGCGCCAGGCATTCATAATATTGCCGAGTTTGTAGCCTTTCTGCTCTATCCATTGGTGTACAACAGCCTCCTGGTTTTCAATAGAGAAATCATCGATGCCCTCGAGCACCTGCATCAGTTCGGTAAGTTGTTGGGCAGAGTCTTCCTTCCAGCGCTTCTTGCGCGTCTTCTCGTCGTATTCAGTGGGAGCCACGAAGAAGAACTTACAAAGCGGCCACAGTTCCTTTACAAAGTTCACACGGTCCTTCATCATCTCAACCACCTTGGTGATGCGCTCCATCGACTCCTCGACACCGTTTTCTTTGACAATCGGAGCGAAAATGGCAGCTATCTCCTCAGCACTCTTTGCAAGGATATATTCGTGGTTGAACCATATTTCCTTTTGATAGTCGAAACGTGCCCCGGCCTTACTGCACTTTGTTATGTCAAACAACTCTGCAAGCTCGTCGAGTGAATACATCTCCCTCTCTGTTCCCGGATTCCATCCAAGGAAGGCAAGGAAATTGATTACTGCCTCGGGGAAATAGCCACTCTCACGATATCCGGAAGACACCTCACCCGACTTCGGGTCGTGCCATTCAAGAGGGAATACAGGGAAACCAAGACGATCGCCGTCGCGCTTGCTCAGCTTGCCCTTTCCTTCGGGCTTGAGCAGCAGGGGCAGATGGGCAAACCGCGGCATGGTGTCCTCCCATCCGAAAGCCTTGTAAAGCAATACATGCAGGGGTGCACTCGGCAACCACTCCTCACCTCTAATCACATGGCTAATCTCCATCAGATGGTCATCAACAATGTTGGCAAGATGATATGTAGGCAACTGGTCGGCACTCTTGAACAGCACCTTGTCATCGAGTATGTCGCTCATAATGCGCACATCACCCCTGATAAGGTCATCCACATGAACTGCCACTCCCGGCTCAATCTTGAATCTCACCACATACTGATTACCCTCGGCAATAAGTCTCTCCACCTCCTCCTTCGGAAGGGTAAGCGAATTGCGCATCTGCATACGTGTATGAGCATCATACTGGAAATTCTGTATCTCGCCACGCTTTGACTCCAACTCTTCGGGCGTGTCGAAGGCTATGTATGCCTTGCCGCTTTCAAGCAGTTGGTCAACATACTTCTTGTATATGTCGCGGCGTTCGCTTTGTCGGTATGGGCCGTAGTTTCCGCCGAAAGACACACCCTCGTCAAACTTGATGCCTAACCACTTGAATGATTCAATAATATACTCCTCAGCACCGGGCACAAACCTGGTAGTGTCTGTGTCCTCGATTCTGAACACCAGTTCGCCGCCATGCTGGCGTGCAAACAAATAATTGTAGAGGGCCGTCCTGACACCTCCGATATGCAATGCCCCCGTAGGGCTTGGTGCGAATCGCACCCTAACTTTTCTCTCTGTCATAATGACCAATTCCTATAATAATTGTGCAAAAGTACAAATTATTTTTGATTTTCAACCATTTTTTGCAATTATTCTTTGCCAATTCGATTTTTTTTTGCATTTTTGCAGTGTCAAAACGATAATAAAGGCAAAAATATGAGTTTATCCGGATTTAAAGATGACTTTTCGTGGCGTGACCTTTTGGTCAGAATCGGCATTACAATTCTCACTGTGGCTATCATCTCTTGGATGATGCCAAGGGACAGTCGCAGCAATTTCAGAACCGAGCAGGGAAAGCCATGGAAGTACTCAGACCTTACCGCCCCGTTTGATTTCCCCGTATATAAGTCGGATGCCACGATGAAAATGGAGAAGGACAGCATACTCAAGGCATACGAACCATATTATAAATACAACAAGGACATTGAAGCAACCAACGTCAGTAAATTCGTATCAGACTTTTCAGACGGCATACCCGATGTTCCAGACGACTACATCAGTATAATCGCCAACAGGCTTCATCGGCTTTACCAAACCGGTATCATCAGTTCTGCAGACTACTCTAAAATGGGTAACGACACTACACGCACCATCCTTCTTGTTGACGGAAAGAATGCAGTACCCATACAATTGGGAGGAATACTGTCCACCAAGGCTGCATACGAGCTACTGTTTCTCGACAAGGCCATGGAGGCATTTCGCCCTGCGCTACAGAAATGCAACCTCAACGAATACATACAGGCCAACATCGTTTATGACAAGGAACGCAGCGAATCGTCGCTCAACGACATGCTATCCAGTGTGCCGCTTGCCATGGGGGTGATGCAAAAGGGACAGAAAATCATCGACAGGGGTGAGATTGTCAATGAATACACATACAGGGTGCTGGAATCACTTAAGAAGGAAAACGAAAAGCGCAACAGTGACGAAATGCAGATAAGGCTGACTGTATTGGGAGAATTACTGTATGTACTGATGCTAATATCCTTCTTCACCATCTATCTGTCGCTATTCAGGCGTGACTATTTCGACAAGCCCCGCAGTGTAGCCATGCTCTACACATTAATTATACTGTTCACGGGATTGACTTCGCTGCTCGTACACAACACCATCGGGCACGTCTATATCATACCCTACGCCATGGTGCCAATGTTCATAAGGGTATTCATGGACTCGCGCACCGCTTTCTACACACATATCATTATGGTGATGACGTGTGCATGTATGCTTCAGCATCCATTTGAGTTCATCATCATCGAGACGGTATCAGGACTTGCAGCCATCTACTCGCTGCGCGAGCTGCAATACCGCTCACAGATATTCAAGACGGCATTCTTGGTAGCTTTGGTGGCTGCGGTAATGAACTTCTCTTACGACCTCATCAGGATGTCGGCAATGGAGGAATTTGATGCCACTCCTTATCATTATATAATAGTAAATGGCATACTGCTGCTATTTGCCTATCCTCTGTTGTATATCATAGAGAAGACTTTCGGGTTCACTTCTGACATATCATTAATCGAACTCTCGAATACAAATAATCCTTTGCTACGAAGAATGAGCGAGGTGGCACCCGGTACATTCCAGCATTCTATCCAGGTGGGCAATCTTGCCGCGGAAATCGCAAACAAAATCGGAGCCAAGAGCCAACTCGTGCGCACGGGCGCGCTCTATCACGACATAGGCAAAATGCTCAACCCCGCATACTACACCGAAAACCAGTCGGGTATCAATCCGCACGCAAGCCTCACCGAAGTGGAAAGTGCCTCGATGATAATCAGCCATGTCACCGAAGGTCAAAAGATGGCAGAGAGATACAACCTGCCAAGTGTCATACGTGACTTCATCTCCACTCACCATGGACAGGGCAAGACCAAGTATTTCTACATAAAATACAAGAACGAGCATCCTGACGAGGATATAGACGAACTGCTCTTCACATATCCCGGGCCCAACCCGTTCACACGCGAGCAAGCCATACTGATGATGGCGGACTCGGTGGAAGCGACTTCTCGCTCGCTGAAGGACTACACCGAAACCACCATCCGAAATATGGTGGACAGTCTCATTGACGGTATGGTGGCAGACGGTTTCTTCCGCGAATGCCCCATCACATTCCGCGACATATCCTATGCCAAGACTGTCCTTATAGAGAAACTCAAGACAATCTATCACGCACGCATCAGCTATCCCACCCTTAACAAAGAGGAGGGAAAGTGAGATGAAAACTAAATAAAGATTAATAATATTTAAAACAAGCGTTTGTTTTACGGAAATTCCGAACAATTTTACTACCTTTGCGGCGAATTTATGGAAATATTTGTTTAAATGAAGAAGATTAGATTGTGCTGCCTCACCATAATGGCGGCAGTAAACGTAATGAACGCTTGGGCAGGAGGACTGCTCACAAACACCAATCAGAACATTGAGTTTTTGAGAAACCCGGCTCGTGACGCCGCCATTGGTATCGACGGAGTATATAGCAACCCCGCCGGAGTGCTATTCTTAGGTGAAGGTTTTCATCTCTCGCTGAATATCCAGAACGCACACCAGACTCGCACTGTGTCATCTTGGAGTGACCTCTACAAGTTGGGCATCAACAACAACAATAGCAACTTCAAAGAGTTTGAGGGCGAAGCCGACGCTCCAATCATCCCCTCAATCCAGGCTGCATACAACAAAGGCAAGTGGAGCTATCAATTTGGCTTTGCTATCACTGGCGGCGGCGGTAAGTGTACGTTTGACTATGGCATACCTACATTCGAATCGTCTATTGCCATGATATCCAGTCAACTGGGTGCATTCGGAGCCACCGGCTACGATATGAACGCCTTCATGGAAGGGCGTCAGTACTACTTCGGATTCACTGCCGGAGCTGCATATAAGGTGAACGAAAACTTATCTGTATATGGAGGTCTGCGACTGCTCTATGGCAATGCATCCTATAAGGCAAAGGTGGATAATATCAAGGTGAACACTACCAATGGTGCAGTAGCGTTCGACAAGTTCCTTGATGCTGCCAACCAGACAGTTGAAGGTGGACTTGCCCAGATAGCGGAGAAACTGCCATTGGTTGAAGGCGGTATAGCACAGGTTCAGCAGGGCATAGCACAGTATGAGGCAGCCGGAGTGCCTGTTCCAGAGGAACTTACAGGAAAGCTGGCAGAGCTTCAGGCAACCCGGCAGCAGCTTGTCGCCACACAGGAGACACTGAAAGGTGCAGAAGGAAGCCTCAACCAGCTTGAACCATACCGCGAAGGCGTAAACTTGATGTGCGACCAGACTGCATGGGGAGTGGCACCTATCATCGGCATCGACTACAAATTAGGAAAGCTAAACCTTGCCGCCAAGTATGAGTTTAAGACACGCATGAGGATGAAAAACAAATCGACAGTGAAAGAGGCAAGCCTCATCTCGGCGGTAAACAAGTTCAAGGACGGCGAGAAAGTTGACGAGGACTCTCCCGCCCTCCTCACCATTGGTGCCCAATATGAGATTCTGCCCTCATTGAGAGTTATGGCAGGATGGCATCATTATTTCGACGTCGATACAAAGCAATATACCAAAGACATGCTTGGCGACAGCAACGAATATCTCTTCGGTGCAGAATACGACATTTGCACGAAGCTCCAGATTAGTGCCGGCATGCAGCGCACTGCCTACGATTTAAAAGATGCCGGCATGAACGACATTTCGTTCAACGTTAGTTCATATTCCTACGGTTTTGGTATCGGCTACAACGTCACCGACAAGATACAAGTGAACGCAGCATGGTTCCAGACTCTTTACGACGACTACGACAAGGCTCCTGATGCCATAGGTGTCAAGAACTCATTCACCCGCACCAACCGCGTCATTGGTCTCGGCGTGAACTTCACATTATAATAATTATACAGAATAAGTTCATATCATATAATAATACAAAAGACCATTCATACTTAAATCCTCTTTGGCAGTGATGTCCGGGAGGATTTATTTTTGGTCTTTAATCCCATAACATCTAAAAAATCAAAAAAAACAAGCCGTTTTCTTTGATTTGTCAACAAAGTGGTGTACCTTTGCATCCTAATATTTATATAAGGTATGGAATCAAAGGAATTCTTCGGCAAGTTTCTCAGCAAATACCTGTGGGGAAACCTTTTGGCAATGGCACTCACTGTGGTGCTGATATGCGTGGGTGTCAAATACGGACTTGACATTTACACCCACCATGGTGAAGGCGTGCCCGTACCCAACCTTACGGGAATGGACTTCAACCGCGCAGCTGACCTTCTTGAGAGAAACGGGCTCAGAATAGTGGTGAGCGACTCTGGATATAACAAGAGAATGCCTGCTGAATGTGTGCTTGCACAAAGTCCCGGAGAAGGCACTAACGTAAAGCAGGGACACACCATTTACGTAACTGTCAACTCCCCCTCATCGCCCACCGTGGCAATTCCCGACATAATCGACAACAGCAGTGTCAGGGAGGCCACGGCAAAACTGACTGCCTTGGGATTCAAACTGCTTGAACCTCAGATTGTCATTGGCGAGAGAGACTGGGTTTATGGTATAGTAAGCAGGGGAAGAAGGCTAAATGCCGGCGACAGGATATCCATCGAACAGCCTCTGACTCTATTAATTGGCAGCGGCGAATACGATAGTGTCGGCTCTGACATAGAAGTCACGGAACCTGAAGACGTGCATTTCGACACGCAGGAGACAGATGACTTTGAGGAAGTTACCATGCCTGAATAAACATCAAGCGACAGATTGAATAATGGCAGAAGATATCATTAACGAGTATATTGACGAGGACATCGACGAGGGACAGCAACAGCTCTACGAACACTTCCGCTTTGAGGTTGACCCTGGACAGGTTGCCACAAGGGTGGATAAGTTCATGTGCGAGAAACTGCAACACTCTTCGCGCAACCGCATCCAGAAGGCTGCCGATGCGGGGTATGTGCATGTCAATGACAAACCGGTGAAGAGCAACCACAAGGTGCGTCCGGGAGACATCGTCACACTGATGCTCGACCGTCCGAGATTCGAAACTTCAATCGAACCGGAGAACATACCCCTCGACATCGTATATGAGGACGCAGACCTTATGGTAATCAACAAACCTGCGGGAATGGTGGTACATCCCGGATGCGGCAACTTTACCGGCACCCTGGTCAATGCCATCGCATGGCATCTGCGCGACTTACCCTCCTACGACCCCAACGACCCGCAGGTTGGCCTGGTACACCGTATCGACAAGGACACCAGCGGACTGCTTGTCGTGGCGAAGACTCCCGATGCAAAGACATCCCTTGGCGCGCAATTCTTCAACAAGACTACCCACCGCCAGTATAATGCTCTTGTGTGGGGTAACTTCGTAGAGGACAACGGCACCATCGAAGGCAATATCGGTCGCGACCCAAAGGACAGGCTTCGCATGGCAGTATTCCCCGTGGGCAGCGACATAGGCAAGAGTGCCGTCACCCATTATCGGGTGCTTGAGCGTTTCGGATATGTCACCCTCGTGGAATGTATCCTCGAAACAGGAAGGACGCATCAGATTCGTGCCCACATGAAGCACATTGGTCATCCTCTCTTCAGCGACGAGCGATATGGTGGTACAGAGATTCTGCGCGGCGAGCGGACAGCCAGCTACAAGCAGTATGTCAACAATGCCTTCAAACTATGTCCGCGTCAGGCTTTGCATGCCCGAACCCTCGGTTTCGTACATCCCACTACCCACAAGCAAATGGATTTCACGTCGCCTCTGCCCGAGGATATGGAAGCGCTGATACAAAAGTGGAGGGGAAGGGGGAATATTTAAGAATTAAGAGTTAAGAATTAAGAGTTAAGAATTAAGAATTGCTGCGCAAACCGAATGCAGAGCCGAGCTCGCTCGAGCTATGCTAAGGTGCAGCCAGCAATCGACGAAGTCAATTAAGAATTAAAGTTCATCAGCATATATTATGGAACAGACAAAAAGAACAGTGGCCATCATTTGCGGTGGCGATTCATCGGAGCACGACGTATCGCTGCGCTCCGCCCAGGGACTATACTCTTTCTTTGACAAGGAAAGATATGACATCTACATTGTAGATATCAAGGGACTCGACTGGAAAGTCGATCTCGGCGATGGAACATCATCTAAGATTGACCTTAACGACTTCACGTTCAAGAAGGAAGGGAAAACAATCTATTTCGACTACGCATATATCACCATCCACGGCACACCAGGCGAAAACGGAATACTGCAGGGTTATCTCGACATCGTAGGCATTCCCTACTCCACAAGCGGAGTGCTTGTCGAGGCAATGACTTTCGACAAGTTCGTGCTCAACCAATATCTGCGCGGATATGGAGTGAGCGTTGCCGACAGCCTGCTCATCCGCAAGGGATATGAGGAGGTGGTAAGCGAGGACGAGGTTGAGAAGCGCATCGGTATGCCTTGTTTCGTAAAGCCAGCTGCCGACGGCAGCAGTTTCGGTGTCTCCAAGGTTAAGAACAAAGACCAGCTTGCTCCTGCCATCCGCAAGGCAATGCTCGAAAGCTCTGATGTCATGGTAGAGCAGTATCTCGAAGGAACTGAAATCTCCATCGGATGCTACAAGACCAAGACCAAGTCGGTGGTATTGCCTGCCACCGAGGTGGTTACAAGCAACGAGTTCTTCGACTATGATGCCAAGTACAACGGTCAGGTACAGGAAATCACTCCCGCGCGCCTCAGCGAGGAAACGTCAAGGCGCGTAGCCGAACTAACCAGTCACATCTACGACATCCTCCACTGCAACGGAATCATCCGCATTGACTATATCATTGGCAAGGGGATTGGCAGCAACGGCGAGCCAGTTGACAAGATTCATCTGCTCGAAATCAACACAACTCCAGGCATGACTGTCACCAGCTTCATTCCACAGCAGGTAAAGGCTGCCGGACTGAAGATGAGCGATGTGCTGACAGACATTATCGAGAATCAATTCTAAAGAATTAAATAGGATGAACATACCAGAGAAGTTTGACAGCATCCGGCCATTCGAGCCGGAGGAACTGCATGAGGCATTCGGCAGACTGATTGCCGACGAGCAGTTCAGAGCCATTGTGGGATATATATTCCCGCAAGTGCCGTTTGAGGCATTGACTGCCAAGTTGATGCAGTGTAAGACCAACCTTGATTTCCAGATAGCTTTCTGCTATCCATTCCTCAAGGAACTTCTTTCCAAGGCAAGTAAAGGTTGCGACATGGATTATTCCTCCATTGACAAGGGAGGAAGATACACCTTCGTCAGCAACCACCGCGACATTGTCCTCGACTCGGCTTTTCTGGATGTGATGCTCATAGATGCCGGTTTCAGCACCACATGCGAGATTGCCATTGGCGACAACCTCTTGGCGGCTCCATGGATTGAGGATCTTGTAAGGGTCAACAAGTCGTTCATCGTAAAGCGAAGTGCCGGCATACGCGAGATGCTCACCAACAGCCGCACCATGGCTGAATACATGAACCTCGTCATCAACACCAAGCACGACAACATCTGGATTGCACAGCGCGAGGGAAGGGCAAAGGACAGCGACGACCGCACCCAGGAATCAATTATCAAGATGATGGCTATGGGCGGCGAAGGCTCTATCACTCAACGCCTTCAGCAGCTGAACATCGTGCCTGTGGCAATAAGCTACGAGTATGACCCCTGCGACTGGCTCAAGGCGCAGGAGTTCCAGCTGAAGCGCGACATAGAGGGATGGAAGAAGACCAAGGCTGACGATGTGCTGAGCATGAAGACGGGAATTATGGGCTATAAGGGGCGAATTCATTATCATTGCGCTCCTTGCATCAATGATTTCCTCTCTTCTATCCCCGATGACACTCCCAAGACGGACATCTTCCGCATCATCGCCGAACATATCGACCGCAACATCCATGCCAACTATCGCCTCTTCCCCAACAACTACATAGCTATCGACTTGCTTGAGGGCGGCGACAGGATGTCATCCAACTACACCCCAGAGGATAAGGCTGCATTCGAGAATTATCTCACCGCACAGCTTGCCAAGATTTCCATACCCAACAAGGACGAGGCTTTCCTGCGCGAGCGCATTCTCACGATGTATGCTAATCCGGCGGTGAACCAATTAAAAATTAAGAGTTAAAAATTAAGAGTTAAGGGTCGGGAATGAGAAAACTATGTTATTTATTCGCAGTTATGCTGCTCGCAGCTTGCGAGACTGACAGCTATGACAAGGGAACGGGGGAGAACTCGCTCACTATGGGCGACCTTATGACTGCACACGCCAATAGCGACAAGGCAATCGACTATGTCACTACGGACAATGACGAAAAACTCATTCTCAGCCAGCCCGTCACGGCAAAATGGATTACCACCGCCGACTCCACCTACCGCGCCGTGGCTTACTACAACAGGCTCGGCGATGGCAAGGCGGAGATTGTCAGTATAGGTCTTGTGCCTACCATTGTGCCGGTTGACTCTGTCAAGAAAGTCATCACCGACCCTATCACATTCGAGAGCCTATGGACAAGCAAGAACAAGAAATATCTAAACCTCTCGATTTGGCTAAAGGTGGGAAACACGTCAATAGAGGATGCACATCATACCATCGGATTGCTGCGCACAGACATTACTACCGCTCCCGACGGGCGCACCACCACCCATCTCACCTTGCTCCACTCGCAGGGTGATGTGCCGGAGAAATACTCCACGCAGTATTTCCTTAGCATACCTCACGACTCGATTCTCACGGACAGTGTGCGTGTCACTATCGAGACTTACTCAGGACGTATGGAGAAGCAGGTTGGCTGGTAGATAATCCCGACTCACACTCCCGCGGCAAGAACACTGCCATGGTCTTCATCTTCAGATAGTCCTCCGACATATACATCAGACCGCCATAAGGATTGTCCGTACCCCAAGAATTTTTCATAATATAATAAGTTTTCCCGCTTGCATTGCAGGCCAGACCGACGATTGCCATACAGTGATCGTCGGTTGTTTTATATGACTCTATCTCTTTCTGCCTTTCCTGCTGTATGTCCTTGCCCTTAGGCAATTCCAAGTCGGCGATACCTTTCCAGAAATTGAACCCATTTTCCGAGATGTCTCCTTCCCAGCATACACCCTTGCCATCGCTAACCGCCTTCTTCACAATCTCCATCATTTTCTCTATCTTCATATTATAGAATGAGTTGCGCTCCCAGTTATCTGCCGTTTCCATAACAAACCACTTCCCAAACGGATGATGTGTACAGCTGGCTATTCCTATGTACTCATCATCCCGGCACACGCTGTGTGCAAACTCCAGGGGGGAGTATTGCGCACTGTACATATACACGTTCTTCGGGCGGTGTCCCATAGCGTCATCAAGCATTCCGTCGAGCGCTTTTTGATAAGCCTGAGGCCCTTTCCTTGCGTTCACCGCCTTTTCAGCTATCAGTCTTGTCTTGTTAAGGATTATCCCTGTGGGCGCACCTCTTCCGTCTCTGTCGGGATAAGAGTCGTAGGGCACCATTCCGTCTTTCCGAATGATATTCAGCAACGTCATTCCCATACCTATTGCGCTTCCCCTGTCCGCTCCTTTCGTCATCACGTTTCTCATATAAGCGTCCTCCATAAGCGCCCTCACAGCCCAAGCCGGTGACAGATGCACCGAGTCGCCCATCGAGATATGAGTCGTCTCGATGGCAGCAAGCATGGCATAAGCCCAACAAGCACTGCCACTCCCCTGATTCTTCACGGGAGTCATACCATTGAGTTTCAAAATTCTCATCCCCCGAGGAATATTCATCCGCGGCTTTTCTCCAATAGAAACTCCTCCGCATCCGGCAAGTACCATCACCGCCAAATACATTATCAAATAATATATTGTCTTTTTACACATATTCGACAAAGTTACTCTTTTATTTATAAACAAACAAGTCTTTTGTCTTAATAATCTATAAAATACAGGATAATTACACGTTTAATTACACGTTTTTTGTAATTTATATGTAACTTTGCACTGTCATTGCATATATCCGCCTATGAAAATCCTTATGAACGGATTGCTGAATGCATACAGGATTATGTTAATTTAGTAATTAATGGACAAAGATTTATCTCTATATGAAATTATGGCTCCCGTAGGCTCAAGGGAAAGCCTGGCGGCTGCCATTCAGGCTGGAGCCGACTCCGTGTATTTCGGCATCGGAAAGTTGAACATGCGCGCCGGTTCCGCAAGTGCATTCACCATCGACGACCTGCGCGAAATCGCTGCCACATGCAACGAGCACGGCATAAAAACCTATCTCACGGTCAATACCATAATTTACGGCGAGGACATTCCCGTAATGCACGAAATAGTGGATGCGGCACACGAAGCCGGCATCTCGGCGGTCATTGCAAGCGATGTGGCGGTAATGACCTACTGCAACTCCATCGGACAAGAAGTCCATCTCTCCACCCAACTCAATATCAGCAATATAGAGGCCCTGCGCTTCTATGCCCAGTTTGCTGATGTGGTTGTTTTGGCACGCGAGCTCAATATGGACCAGGTGGCTGAAATCCACCGTCTCGCCATCGAACAGAATATCTGCGGACCTTCGGGACAACCCATCCGCATCGAGATGTTCTGCCATGGCGCACTCTGCATGGCAATAAGCGGCAAGTGCTATCTCAGTCTTGCCAATGCCGGACGCTCCGCCAACCGTGGCGAGTGCATTCAGATATGCCGGCGCTCATACGTGGTGACAGATGCCGAGACAGGCAACCAGCTCGAGATTGACAACAAGTATATAATGAGCCCCAAGGACTTGAAAACCGTGCGCTTCATCGACCGCATGATGGAGTCGGGAGTAAGGGTGTTCAAAATCGAAGGCAGGGCGCGCGGACCTGAGTATGTATATACCGTTGTCAGGACATACAAGGAGGCTATACGCAGCGTTATCGAAGGCACCTTCACCGACGAGAAGAAAGACGAATGGGACCGCCAGCTCGCCACAGTCTTCAACCGCGGATTCTGGGACGGTTATTATCAGGGACAGACTCTCGGCGAATGGAACAAGAACTACGGTTCAAATGCAACGGAGCGCAAGGTGTATATCGGCAAGGGAGTGAAGTATTTCAGCAAGCTCGGTGTGGCAGAGTTCACAGTGGAGGCTGCCGACTTTAAACTTGGCGACAAACTCCTCGTCACTGGCCCAACCACAGGGGTGATGTATCTCGAAGCAAAGGAGATACGCCTTGAGCTCGACCCAGTTGATTAT
Source organism: Prevotella sp. (assembly GCA_022764085.1). Lineage (GTDB taxonomy): Bacteria > Bacteroidota > Bacteroidia > Bacteroidales > Bacteroidaceae > Prevotella. The sequence goes on along the minus strand of JALERP010000130.1, from coordinate 3,088 downwards.
GCACCTAAAGGCACTCACGTATCCATCCCCGTACCGGGAAAAATACGCCAGAGCGACAAGCTCTTCAAAATAGTGGAAGCATAAGTCCCAATTTGCAATTTGTAACTTCTAAATATAAAGTCATGACGATAAATGAAATACAAGACGAGATAATAGACGAGTTCTCCGGGTTCGACGACTGGATGGACAAGTATCAGCTGCTCATCGACCTTGGCAACGAACAGGCACCATTGGACGAGAAATACAAGACCGAGAGCAACCTCATCGACGGATGCCAGAGCCGCGTATGGCTTCAGTGCGACTACGAAGAAGGCAAACTACGCTTCACCGCCGAGAGCGACGCTCTTATCGTCAAAGGCATCATTGCCCTCCTCATCCGTGTCCTCACCGACCATACACCTCAGGAAATCATAGATGCCGACCTATACTTCATCGACCGCATCGGTCTCAAAGACCATCTTAGCCCCACCCGCAGCAACGGTCTCCTTGCCATGATGAAGCAGATGAAGATGTATGCCCTAGCATTCAAGGCAAAGGAGATATAATTTTTAATTGACTTCGTCGATTGCTGGCTGCACCTCAGCATAGCTCGAGCGAGCTCGGCTCTGCATTCGGTTTGCGCAGCAATTCTTAATTCTTAATTTTTAATTTTTAATTACAAAAACCCGTGTTGGTCAAAACGTACTGCGCCGCCGTAATGGGGCTCGAGGCAATCACCGTCACTGTAGAGACAAACAGTGACCGTGGAGTGATGTTCCACCTTTCAGGACTTGCCGACACAAGCATCAAGGAAAGTTACGACCGTATCAAGGCCGCCATCAACAACAGTGGATACAAGATGCCCATTGCGGAAATCACGGTCAACCTTTCGCCTGCCGACATCCGAAAGGAGGGCAGTGGCTACGACCTTCCCCTTGCCATCGGCATACTGGCAACAGAAAACAAGGTGGACAGCGAGCATCTCGGTGAGTACATGCTTGTAGGAGAAATAGGACTTGACGGCTCACTGCGTCCCATTCGTGGCGCACTGCCCATAGCCATCCGCGCCCGCAAGGAAAAATACCGGGGACTCATCGTCCCGCGCGAAAACGTGCGTGAGGCAGCCGTAGTGAACAACCTCGATGTCTATGGCATGGACAGCCTGTCTGACGTGATACATTTCTTCAACGGCACCAAGGACTTCACTCCCGAACGTATTGACACCCGTGCCGTTTTCTATCAGCAGCAGAGCCAGTTCGACCTCGACTTTGCCGATGTAAAGGGACAGGAGTCAGTCAAGCGTGCCATGGAAGTGGCGGCTGCCGGAGGTCACAACCTCATCATGATAGGCCCTCCGGGCAGTGGCAAGTCGATGATGGCCAAGCGTTTGCCGTCCATTCTCCCTCCCCTATCGCTCCACGAGAGTCTTGAGACCACACAGATACACAGTGTGGCAGGGAAGCTCAGCCGCGGCACATCGCTCATATCCCAGCGTCCGTTCCGTTCTCCTCATCACACAATCTCTTCGGTTGCCCTCGTCGGCGGAGGTCACAACCCCCAGCCAGGCGAGATTTCCCTTGCCCACAATGGAGTGCTTTTCTGCGACGAGCTTCCCGAGTTCAACCGCTCAGTCCTCGAAGTGATGCGCCAACCGCTCGAAGACCGCAAGATTACCATTTCCCGTTCCAGATATACAGTGGAATATCCCTGTTCCTTCATGTTCGTGGCATCGATGAATCCCTGTCCCTGCGGCTATTACGGCGACCTCACCCATCACTGCGTCTGCACCCCCGGTCAGATTCAGCGATATATGAATAAGATTAGCGGTCCGCTTCTTGACCGCATCGACATCCAGTGCGAGATACAGCCAGTCACCTTCAACGACCTTTCCCACATGCAGCCAGGCGAACCGAGTGCCTCCATCCGTGAGCGTGTCATTGCCGCCCGCAAGATTCAGGAGGAACGCTATCAAGCCTACCCCGGCATTCACTGCAATGCCCAGATGACCGAGCGAATGCTCCGCGAATATGCGCAACCCGATGAAGAGTCGCTCAACATGCTGAGGATGGCGATGGAAAAGCTCAAGTTGTCAGCCCGGGCCTACGGCCGCATCCTAAAGGTGGCGCGCACCATAGCCGACCTTGCCGCCTCACCCCAAATCCAGTTCAATCACATAGCCGAAGCCGTTGGCTATCGCAACCTCGACCGCGGCGACTGGGCAGAGCGGGGACTGTAAACCTGCACAAGGCTTTGTATGTCCGTCCACAAGAATTGTTTCCAATTGCATAAAAGTAAATTGCCGTCATCATCACGGAGGTGCATTCCATTGCCCTCGCACAAGTCCCACACCTTACAGTCAGTGCATACCCCCGTCTTCATCCACTCCCTGTCGCGGAACTTTTGGAAGCGGTTGTTCCATACGTCAACGAAGCTATCCTTGTATATATTGCCCTGTGTATAGTTGTTCCTCATGCTCAGGCAACCTGAGATGTCTCCATTGCCGCGGATGGATGCCACATGTACACCAGATATGCAACAGAACCTTTCTTTACGCACCTTATGCTCGTACTCGCCAAGGAATCCCTCACAACTGTACTCCAAATCAATCTTTCCATATTTCCTTACCGCCACAATGAAGTCCATCACACGACGCATATCTTTAGGCGACAGTTTCATTTCTGCATCGCCAACAGCACGACCGGCAGGAAACACCGTAAAAATTCGCCATTGTCTGACACCAATGGAGTAGAGAAAGTCGTGGAATGCAGGCAAGGTATCTATGTTTTTGTTGTTCACACAAGTAATAACATCCCATGTGATATTTCTTGCAGCAAGCATCTTTATGGCAGAAACCACCCGCCCAAAACTATTGGGATTTCCCCTCATCCAGTTATGCTCTTCCTCAAAACCGTCAATGCTGAGGCTCAACGACTGCAATCCGGCATTTATCAGATTATCGAGCATATTCTCTACCCCAGTTCGGGTTATCCTCTCATGCTTTTAGAGACATTGCCTTTCGTGTAATTGGGCATAGCTCTTACCCTAAAGCATCAGATTTGCTTTAGGAATTAAAGTTTTTTTATTTCGAAATGACTCTTGGTGTAGTTAG
>JALERP010000118.1 GCA_022764085.1 Prevotella sp. | reverse complement strand
TCGTCGCTGATGTCTTCCTGTGCGTGCGTAGTGAAATTGGCGGCAAATATCATGCATATAATAAGTGTCGCGCGCGTAATAATGTTATAATGTGTAATCATTGTTCCTGTCTGCGTTTTATCCCTCTGATGAATCCGTCGGCTTCAGACGGTTGTGCATAGGTGATGTGTCCGGCACCATATTCGATGACGATGTGGCTTGCCACAATCAGCGTGCCCCTGATTTTGCGTACCGAAATGATGTCGCCTACGGGTATGACGAGGTGTTTGCCCAGACGGCCGCGTGCAATGACGAGCTGTCCGTCGGCTGTGAATGTGTATGTGGTGTTGATCGAACGGTCGACACCGGCTGCGCCCACAAGCATGCAAGCCAAGCCTATCAGTGGTGTCACGCCGGTGCGCACAAGAAAGCACCACAAGGCGCACACTGCCAGTAGTAGTATGGCAGCGAAAGCCTGCGGGCTGAATCGTTGATGAAATGTTCTGTCCATAATCAAGTGCAAAGTTAAGCATAATTATCCGAACCGACGGGTTGAACAGACTCAACAAAATAAAAAGCAACGTAATAAGAACTTTTTTTAACCTTTTGTATTCTAATTGTAATGAAAAACTTCGCATAAGTCAGAATTTATTTTTAATTTTGCAAGAAATAATAACGAGACTTGAAATTATGGCAGAATTATCAAATCGTCTTAATCGCCTCGCTCCGTCAGCGACACTTGCTATGTCGCAGAAGAGTGGCGAAATGAAGGCACAAGGTGTAGACGTTATCAACCTCAGTGTCGGTGAACCCGACTTTAACACTCCTGACCACATCAAGGAAGCAGCCAAGAAGGCTATCGATGAGAACTTCTCGCGTTACTCACCAGTTCCAGGATACATGGATTTGCGTAAGGCTATCGTGGCAAAACTCAAGAACGAGAACAATCTCGACTATACAACAGCTGAGATTCTCGTGTCGAACGGAGCCAAGCAGAGCGTGTGCAATACCGTTATGGCATTGGTGAATGACGGTGAGGAAGTGATTATCCCCGCCCCATATTGGGTGTCATATCCCCAAATGGTGAAGTTGGCAGGCGGTGTACCAGTGATTGTGGAGGCAGGATTCAGCCAGAACTTCAAGATGACACCCGAGCAACTCGAGGCAGCCATCACACCGAAGACACGCATGATCATCCTCTGCTCACCAAGCAACCCTACGGGAAGCGTATATTCAAAGAGCGAGCTCGAAGCATTAGCCGAAGTAATCAAGAAACACGATGATCTCTTCGTACTTGCCGACGAAATCTACGAGCACATCAACTATATAGGCCATCACGAGAGCATTGCCCAGTTCCCCGGGATGAAGGAGCGCTCAATCATAGTGAACGGAGTGTCGAAGGCCTATGCCATGACAGGATGGCGCATTGGATACATTGCCGCCCCGGAATGGATAGTCAAGGGATGCAATAAACTGCAGGGACAATACACCAGCGGTCCGTGCTCAGTGAGCCAGAAGGCAGCCGAATTCGCATATATATCATCACAGGAATGTGTAGAACAGATGCGTCAGGCTTTTGAGCGTCGTCGCGACCTGATTGTGAAACTGGCAAAAGACATCCCCGGTCTTGAGGTGAATGTGCCCGAGGGCGCCTTCTATCTCTTCCCGAAGTGCAGCAGCTTCTTCGGTAAGAAATGCGGCGACACCGTTATCAACACATCCTCAGATTTCGCAATGTATCTTCTCGAGCAGGCACACGTGGCAACAGTGGGTGGCGATGCCTTTGGAGACCCCGAATGTTTCCGTATGAGTTATGCCACCAGCGACGAGAATATCATTGAAGCAATGCGCAGAATAAAGGAAGCATTGTCAAAATTAGCATAAAAAGCGAGGAATAAGTGCCATAATCAATGAAGAAATCAAAAAAATGTAGTTAAAACTTATTAATTCATTGCGATTTTGGCACTTATTTATTAACTTTGTCGCTCGTAAGGAGGCAACTCCGTCAAGACACTTGTTGAACATTAAAAAAACAATCAAGCAAATATCATTTTAATTCATTAAATAACTAAAAAATTAAAAGTATTATGGCAACAAAAACAAATGCTGCAGCCCCAGCTAAGAAATCATCGGGCTTTAAGGGAGTTAAGAACGCTATCTGGATTCTTGTAATCTGCTGTGTAGCCGCTTACGCATTCTATTTCCAGGTACTCGGTGCACCTGACAACTTCGCAGGTGGCGACCCAACAGGACACCCAGTAAACCTTATGGGTACCGTGTATAAGGGAGGTTTCGTAGTAGGTCTTATCTTGACTCTTCTTCTCTCAGTTATCTGCCTTGGTGTAGAGCGTTTCTTCGCCCTCAAGAGTGCATTCGGAACAATGAGCCTCGGCAAGTTTACAAAGCAGGTTAAGGAACTCATCAAGGCTGGCAAGTTCGATGAAGCTATCGCTCTTTGCAACAAGATGAAGGGTTCTGTAGCCAATGTGGTTCTCGCTTCAATCAACGCTTACAAGGACGCTGAGGGCAACACCACACTGAAGAAGGCTCAGAAGATTGCCAAGATCCAGCAGGCTCACGAGGAGGCAACACAGCTTGAGATGCCTACTCTTCAGATGAACTTGCCTATCGTTGCTACCATCGTTACCCTCGGTACTCTTACCGCTCTGTTCGGTACTGTGCTCGGTATGATCCGTTCATTCCAGGCTCTGTCTGCAGGTGGTGGTGCTGACTCTATGGCACTGTCTGCCGGTATTTCTGAGGCCCTTGTGAACACAGCATCAGGTATTTTGACTTCTTGGTTCGCAGTAGTTATCTACAACTTCTTCACAAACAAGATCGACAAGTTGACATACGCCCTCGACGAGGTTGGTTACACAATTGCATCTACATACGACGTTAACCACACAGAAGAGGCTTAATTGTTTTACCTTTTAATTAGCGAATAATAATGGGTAAAATAAAGATACAGAAAAAAGACGTCTGGATTGACATGACTCCTATGTCGGACGTGATGACCCTTCTTCTGTGCTTCTTTATGTTGACATCAACATTCTTGCAGCCAGAACCGATTCAGGTTGTTACGCCAAGTTCAGTGTCGGAGGTTAAGGTGCCCGAGAAGAATGTGCTGAACATTCTTGTTGGCTCGGACGGCAAAATCTTCGTCGGAACCGACAATAAGAACGACATGTTGGCCATCATGCAGACTGTCACCGACAAATTCGGCGTTACGCTGAACGGTGCGCAGATCAAAAAGTTCAAGGAAGAGTCGATGATTGGTGTACCCGTCACCAAGCTGCCCGACTACCTCAACCTTGAGCCCGAGAAGATGGCCGAAGTCATCAAGACGCTTGGAGTTCCCACCGATAGTATCGAGGGGGGAATGAGTGAATTTCAAGAGTGGGTAAAGGCAGCTCGCGATGCCAACCCTGACATTCGTATCGCCATCAAGTGCGACAGCAAGACTCCTTACAAGGCAGTCAAGGCGCTTATGTCAGAGCTCCAGGACATGGAAGAGAACCGTTACCAACTGATTACAAATCTTAAAACGTCATCGGAGGAATAAACATGGCAAAGAAAAAAGAAAGCAAGCAGAAAAAGATGAACACCCGCGTGGACTTCACGCCGATGGTGGACATGATGATGCTTCTTATCACGTTCTTCATGCTGTGTACCACTCTGAGCAAGCCTCAGGCTATGCAGTTGACGATGCCGAGCAATGACAAGAACGTGCAGGAACAGGACAAGTCAGCAACAAAGGCTTCCCACACCATCACGCTCATTCTTGCAGGCAATGATAAGATTTACCACATCGATGGTTTGCCAAAGTATGACGACCCGACATGCCTAAAGGAAACAACATGGGGCAAGGATGGTATCCGCAAGGTGCTGATAAGCCACATGACCGAGGAAGGCATTGCACCGGTAGCAAAGATCATGCTGGCAAAGCAGAAACTGGATGAGAAGAAGATCAAGTACAATATGCCCGACAGCACTTACCAGAAGGAGCTCGCAGAGATCAAGAACGGTAACCTGGACGGCGAGAAGGTGCCCAAGCTTACAATCATCATCAAGCCTCTTGA
>JALERP010000003.1 GCA_022764085.1 Prevotella sp. | reverse complement strand
TAACCATTAGATGAATCCACCATCTTGCACTCTTCGGGAAAGGCTGCGGAAGCTGGGGGATTCGAACCCCCGGTACGGTAACCCGCACGGCAGTTTAGCAAACTGCTGGTTTCAGCCACTCACCCAAACTTCCAATAAATTTATCGGTCTCGATACCTTAACCGCAGCACTTTCTCTCAAATGCGGTGCAAAGGTACAGCTTTTTTTTAAAACAACCAAACTTTTTCGCACTTTTTTTTGAAAAACGTGCAAAAAAGTTGGTTATTCACTGATTTTACACGTTATTTCGAGGGAATGTTCTTCAAAACATCAAGTAAATGATTCCACACCATCTCTACAGTAGGGATGTGAATTCTCTCTTCAGGGGTATGCACAAAGCGTAGGGTAGGGCCGAACGATACCATATCAAGTGATGGGTATTTCTCCGAGAACAGACCGCACTCAAGTCCTGCGTGAATACCTCTCACTATAGGTTCCTTGCCGAATAACTTTTTGTATGACTCAACCACCAATGCGGTCAGTTCACTGTTTGGATTCATCTTCCAAGCTGGATAACCGTCGTTTTGGACGACCTCAGCTCCGGCAAGTTCAAACAATGCCTTGACTGTGTTGCACTGGTTGTCGAGGTTGCTCATCACATTGCTGCGCTGAGATGCTACGCAGGTAATCTTGTCTTCTTCTGTAATGATGCTGGCGATATTGCTCGATGTCTCAACCATGTTTTCGAGTGCTTTGTCCTGGCACATTGCAAAAACACCGTTATCCACTGCCTGAAGAGCACGTACAAACCTGTCGGCTACGTTTTTCTCTATTACCGGCTGTGCTTCTGTGCTCTGCATATTCCACACCATCTGTGTATCTGAAACATGGAATTCCTCTTCCACCTCAGAGGCGAATATATTCCAATCCACTCTTGCTTCCTCCTTACGGTCTGAAGGTACGGCTATCACGAACCTGCCGTCGCGTGGAATGGCATTGTGCATCTTTCCTGAATTGAATGAAATAAGTCTCACATCCATCTTCTCTACCTCTTTATATATGTAACGCGCGAGAATCTTGATGGCATTTGCACGTTTCTTCTCAATGTCGTCACCGGAATGTCCACCAGTAAGACCTTTAATTGAACCTTCGATAAAGAAGTAACCGGTAGGAGCCTCCTCGCGTTTGAAGTTGAATGTAGCAGTTGTGGAACGTCCGCCTGCACAGCTTACGAAAATCTGGCCCTCATCCTCACTGTCGAGGTTGATGAGCATGTCTCCAGTCATAAATCCAGCTTTCATACCTGATGCACCCGTCAACTGAGTCTCCTCGTCACGGGTGAACACACACTCTAATGGACCGTGCTCAATCTCGTTGCTTTCGAGTATAGCCAACTCTATGGCACAACCGATACCGTCGTCTGCACCGAGGGTAGTGCCCTTGGCTGTCAGCCATTCACCGTCGATATAGGTCTGGATGGCATCCTTGTCAAAGTCAAATTCCACGTCCACCAGTTTGTCGCATACCATGTCGAAATGGCTCTGAAGGATAACGGTCTTGCGGTTTTCCATACCTTTTGTGGCTGGTTTCCTGATGATGACATTGCCAGTTTCGTCCACGTTGGTTTCGAGGTTGTGGCTCTCTCCCCAGTTACGCAGATACTCAATCATTTTCTCCTCGCGCTTTGAAGGGCGTGGGATTTCATTGATGCGTGCGAAGTGTTCAAATACGCACTTTGGTTGTAAATCTTTCTTTTCCATTCTATAAAAAATCAAAAATCTTTCTTAATTATTTTGTTTTGTCTTATATTTGCATTACCTTTGTAGCCGCAAAGATATAAAAAATGATTGAGATTCTACTATCAACTACGTTAATAATTGCTATTAGCATGGCATTTTTATGCGTAAAACTGATTTTTCGCAAGAATGGACGCTTTTCTTCGCAGCATGTACATGATAATGCTGCATTGAGAAGGCAGGGAATACATTGTGTGATTGACCAAGACCGTGAGGCGCGGAGTAAGCGCAGGACGGCAATAAAAGAAAAACAAAAGTTAAATATATAAAATTTATAAACAGAAATGAAAACAAACAAGTTTTTCCGCATGATGGCTGTTGCTACTGTTTCTTCATTGGCTTTGGCATCATGCAACAACGCTGCTCCCAAGATGGACGAGCAGCCGACAGCCGGCTCATCAGCTTCTGCGTCGGGTGACATAAAGATTGCTTACGTAGAGGTTGACTCACTGATGTCACAGTATCAGTTCTGCAAGGATTTTACACTGGTTCTTCAGAAGAAAGGCAACAATGCCCGCAACACACTAACCGCCAAGCAGAAGCAGTTGCAGACTGCTGCCGCTAACTTTCAGCAGAAAGTGCAGAACAATGGTTTCACAAGCCGTGAACAAGCTGCAAGCGTGCAGGCTGCCATCGAGCGCCAGGGCCAGGATCTCCAAGAGCTTCAGGCAAGGCTTGGAAGTGAACTGGATGCTGAGACTGCCAAGTACAACCAGGCACTGCGTGACTCTTTGCAGAATTTCCTGCGTGACTACAACAAGTCAAAGAAGTATGACATGATTCTATCAAAGGCTGGCGACAATATTTTGCTTGCATCAAAGCGTTTCGATATCACACAAGATGTAATTAACGGACTCAACAAGCGCTACAAATCCACATTTAAGGAGTCGGACAAGAAATAATTAAGAATTAGGAATTAAGAATTAGGAATTAGGTAATACTGATATGCGCATATCAATGCCAGATAATTACTCTTATTCCTAATTCTTAATTTTATTTTCCAGACTTTCTATTTATCATAATGCCTCTTAGGCCATTATATTCTTGTCACTTGTTTTACTCCCTTTACAGCTTTGAGTTTCTTTATCAGGGATTCAAGTCTGGAAGTGTCATCAATGTTCACTACAAGATTACCGCTGAACAGCCCGTCGTGGCTGTCGATGCTGATGCCTCGAAGAGTTAGTTTCTCATCCTTGCTGATAATACTTGTGAGGTTGTTCACAATACCGATGTCATCGTTTCCAACCACACGCAGTGTTATTGAATACATAGACGAGCCTTTGCCGCTCCATTTAGCCTTTACGATTCTATATCCGAAACGCTTGCGCAGTTCGGCGGCATTCGGACAGTCGCAACGGTGGATCTTTATGCCGCCGCTAACGGTGACAAAGCCGAAGACATCATCTCCATATATAGGCTGGCAGCATTTCGCAAGTTGGAAGTCAATGCCCTTGATGTTGCGGTCAATAACGAGCACGTCATCATTACCCTGAGCCTTTTGTGTGTCTTGGTTATGTTGTAGGCTAAATCCCTCAGCGCTCTTGGCTGGTTGGTCTCCCGTTGGAGTCTGTTCGCGCTGTTTAAGTTCCAGATAGCCGTCAATCACGGTATTTACGTCAAGCACGCCATCGGCAATTTGCTTATAGAATTCACTTACTTCCTTGTATTTCAGCTTCTTTATAAGCCTTGTCATAAGTGATTCTTCAAGTTCTATTTTTCTGTTTTTGAACTTTCTCTCGATCATTTCCTTGGCAAAGAGCCCATCCTTTGCCTGTGTTTCCTTGAGTGCAAGTTTTATTTTCGCTTTGGCGCGTGACGTTTTGACGATGTTCAGCCACTCCTGTTTAGGTTTCTGGATGGATGATGTCAGAATCTCCACCTGGTCGCCACTGTGAAGCTGTTCGCGGAATGTCACCACCTTATTATTAATACGCGCGCCCGTGCATGAGTTGCCTACCTTAGAGTGGATATGGTATGCAAAGTCAAGCACAGTGGCACCCTTGGGGAACTTAAGCAAGTCGCCCTTTGGGGTGAACACGAACACCTCGTCCTCATAAAGGTCCATCTTAAACTGATCCATCATTTGCATGTCATCACTCGTTTCAAGTATGCTGCGGATGTTGTTCAGCCATTCGTCCAGGCCGGTTTCGCTCTTGATGCCCTTGTATCTCCAGTGGGCTGCCACTCCCCTCTCTGCAACCTCATCCATGCGTTCGGTGCGTATTTGCACCTCCACCCATTTCTTTTCCGGCCCGAGCACGGTTATGTGCAGGCTTTCATAGCCATTAGACTTTGGTACCGATAGCCAGTCGCGCAGTCGCTTGGGATTAGGTTGGTACATGTCTGTCACCAATGAATATGCCTGCCAGCACTGCATTTTCTCCTGCTCAATGGGAGAGTCGATGATTATGCGGATTGCAAAAAGGTCATATATTCCCTCGAAGGCACATTTTTGTTTCTTCATTTTCTGCCAGATTGAGTGTATGCTCTTTGTGCGTCCCTTCATGTGGAATTTCAGTCCTACAGCCTCCAGTTTCTGCCGTATTGGCTCAATGAATGCTGCAATATACTCGTCGCGCGCCTCCTTTGTGGCGTTGAGTTTTTCGCGAATCATGTAATAAGCGTCATGCTCGAGATATTTCAACGACAAGTCTTCCAGTTCGCTTTTCAGCTTGTATAGTCCAAGTTTGTGGGCAAGCGGAGCATACAGGTAGGCCGCTTCCTGACTCACCTCATGCCTTGCTTCCTCGTTTGAGTTTTCCTTTATTTGTCTCATCAGTCTCACGCGGTCGGCAATCATAATAAGTATCACGCGCATGTCCTCGGCGAACGAAAGAAGCAGATTCCTGAAATTCTCGCTCTCGATAACAGGGTTCTTCTTGTACAATTCGCTGATGCGCAACAATCCGTGGAGGATGCGGGCGGGCGACTCGCCAAATTCGGTCTTTACTTCCTCAATAGTCATAAATCCGTCCTCAACACTTGGATGCAGCAGGATAGCCATAACCGCATCACGTCTCAACCCAATTTCCTCTACGACGATTCTTGCCGTCTGCAATCCTGACAGGATAGGATTCAGCCCGAAGATATCACGGTGAACCTGGTTATTCTCCAATGATTTCATCAGTCTGACCTTCAGTTTTGCCTCGTCGTCGGACAGGAACGATGTTCCAACTGTTGTTCTTAAATGGTCGATGAGGGCAAGCGTTTCTTCCCTCTCTTTGGCCGTAAATTTGAATTTATCTGCCATATTGTGTTGCATTTGAGTTAAAAAACTTTGCAAAGATACAAATTTTCTCGGATTTATTTTCATTTTTCAGAAAAAGTTTGTAATTTTGGGGCACAATTCACTATAAATACCACAATTATGTTATCAGAAAGAGACCTTATGCAGATTGCCGACAAGGGCATCAGCGAAAAACAGATTGAAAACCAGTTGAACGAATTCAAGACGGGGTTCCCCTTCTTGCGTCTTGAAGCAGCCGCAAGTGTTGAGCGCGGTATTGTCGCTACAACTGCCGAATCACGTGATAAGTATGAAAAGTGTTGGGAGCAGTTTAAGGCTGCAGGCAACAAGGTAGTCAAGTTTGTTCCAGCATCGGGAGCCGCAAGCCGCATGTTCAAGGATATGTTTGCTTTCGTGGATGCTGAATATGACAAACCCACGACGGATTTCGAGAAGAAGTACTTTGACAACATTGAAAAATTTGCCTTCTACGATGAACTCAACGAGGCTTGTCTAAAGAACGAGGGAAAGGACATCCCCACCCTGCTCGCCGATGGTAATTTTAAGGCTGTAGCATCACAAATGCTGCGTCCCGAGGGATTGAACTACGGCCAGCTTCCCAAGGGATTGCTGCTCTTCCACAAGTATGCCGAAGGTCCCCGTACTCCTATGGAGGAGCACTTGGTGGAGGCTGCATTGTATGCCGCATCCAACGGCGAGGCTCATATCCACTTTACGGTAAGTCACGAGCATATGCCTCTCTTCCGCCAGAAGGTGGCAGACAAGGTTGATTTTTATTCAAAGAAGTACGGTGTGAAATATGATATCTCATTCTCGGAACAAAAGCCGAGCACAGACACTGTTGCCGCCAATCCCGATAATACCCCGTTCCGCAATGCTGACGGTTCGTTGCTGTTCCGTCCGGGAGGACACGGTGCGCTCATCGAGAACCTTAACGAGATAGACGCTGATGTAATCTTCATCAAGAACATCGACAATGTCGTGCCCGACCGTCTGAAGGATGAGACCATCACCTACAAGCAAGTCATCGCAGGTGTGCTTGTTTCCTTGCAGCAGAAGGCATTTGAGTACCTCCGTTTGCTGGAAGCCGGAACATACAACCACGACAAGCTCGAGGAAATCATACGTTTCGTACAGCAAGACCTTTGCTGCCGCAAGGCTGACATCAAGGAACTGGAGGATGCCGACCTTGTAATATATCTGCGAGAGAAACTCAACCGCCCAATGCGAGTTTGTGGTGTAGTTAAGAACGTGGGTGAGCCTGGCGGAGGCCCGTTCCTTACTTACAACCAGGATGGCACTGTTAGTCTGCAGATTCTCGAAAGCAGCCAAATAGACAAGAACAATGCCGAGTATATGGAAATGTTCACCAAGGGCACTCACTTCAACCCCGTTGATCTCGTATGCGCCGTTAAGGACTATAAGGGACAGCCCTTTAATCTGCCCGACTTTGTTGACCGCACCACAGGATTCATATCAAGCAAGAGCAAGAATGGCAAGGAGCTCAAGGCTCTCGAGTTGCCAGGACTTTGGAACGGTGCAATGAGCAATTGGAACACAGTCTTTGTGGAAGTGCCACTCGGGACATTCAATCCCGTTAAGACTGTCAACGACCTTCTCCGTGAACAGCATCAATAATATTTCTTTATTCAATAGGACACCACTAAAACAATGGATGGTTTCTCGTTGAATAAGCATCAACAGTGTGTATAGAGTTTATTCACTGCATTTATATATCTCTCTAACTGGAAAATTATTTTCTTCCAGTTAGAGAGATTTTTTTATTTTCCAACAGGAGAAATAATTATCTCAAACTGATGATATTCTTCAGTTCACTACATTCACTGGTTTTCCCTCGATAAATGCCTTTACATTTCCTGTAGCTATATTCATAAGACGCTGACGTGCCTCGTAGGTTGCCCATGCCACATGTGGAGTGATGTAGGCGTTGGGGGCTGAGAACAACGGGTTGTCTGCGGATGGCGGTTCCTGACACATAACGTCAGCTCCGTATCCTCCGAGTTGACCGCTATGCAAAGCATCAGCCACGTCATTCTCGTTGACCAAGGGACCGCGTCCAGTGTTTATGAGCAGTGCTCCTCGCTTCATCTTGGCAATTGACGAGGTATTGATTATTTCTCGGGTTGAGTGGTTTAAAGGACAATGCAGGGTGAGGATGTCGCTCACGGCAAGCAACCCGTCGAACGTTGTCTTCTGTATGCCTTCGGGCAGGTCGGAAGAAGCCTTGCTCGTATATGCGAACACCTCCATGCCAAAACAACGGGCAAGTCGCGCCACCTTCATGCCTATGCTTCCAAGTCCCACTATACCCATAGTCTTTCCTGCCAGCTCAACCAGCGGCGTGTCCCAATATACGAAGTCGGGACTTGCGCTCCATCGTCCCTCACGATTCTGTGTGGTGTAATGCTCCACACGGTTTGCCATTGCGAGGATATGCGCAAATGTGTTCTGTACCACACTGTCAGTGCTGTATGCTGGGATATTCGTCACTAATATATCAAGATTGGTAGCAGCTTCGACATCCACTACGTTATACCCCGTTGCAAGCACTCCTATATATCTGAGCCTTGGAAGTGAAACGAGTATTTTTTTGTTGAACACGACCTTGTTGGTCAATACGATTTCCGCATCAAAACAGCGGTCGATTACATCCTCAGGAGCCGTCCTTGGATATACGTCCACGTCTCCGAGAGATTCCAGGGCTTCCCACGACAAGTCGCCGGGGTTCAAGCCATAGCCATCTAAAACTACAATCTTCATGTTAATTAAATTCTTATGGGTTCATTTCTTTTTTAAAGTATTCATTCTTTGGGATATCTTAGCCTCGGAGGCTGAGTGAGGCTGGGGATACCACAACTGGGTGCCTGACAGAGAGTCGGGCATATACTGCTGCTTGACATAATGTCCTGGAAAATCATGCGGATAGAGATAACCGTCATGATAGCCTAGGGAAGCCATCAGTTTCGTAGGTGCGTTACGCAGATGGAGCGGCACCGGCTGGTTGCCCGTACTGCGTACAAGCTCCAGTGCCTTGTCGATGGCAAGGTATGCACTGTTGCTCTTCTCGCTCGTGGCCAGATACACCGTGGCCTCGGCAAGGGGTATTCTGCCTTCGGGCCATCCGATTTTGTTTACAGCATCAAAGGCTGCATTAGCAAGAAGCAATGCATTAGGATTGGCAAGTCCGATGTCCTCTGCGGCACTAATCACCAGTCGGCGGGCGATGAACTTCGGGTCTTCGCCTCCCTCTATCATCCTTGCAAGCCAATAAAGTGCGGCGTCGGGGTCGCTGCCCCTTATACTTTTTATGAATGCCGATATGATGTCATAGTGCATCTCTCCGTCTTTATCGTATGCCAGGGGATTCTGCTGAAGCCGGCTCACCACAATTTCGTCGGTTATGACAACATCGCTGTCTGTTGATGCCTCAACCACCAGTTCAAGTATATTGAGCAGTTTTCGGGCGTCTCCCCCACTATACCGCAGAATTGCAGCTGTTTCCTTAAACTCAACCTTGCGCTCACGCAGCATCACGTCGGTATGAATGGCACGGTCGAGCAGTTGTAGAAGGTCGTCTTTTTCCAGCGGTTTCAGTACGTACAACTGGCAACGAGAGAGCAGCGGTCGGATAACCTCGAAAGATGGATTCTCCGTTGTGGCGCCGATGAGTGTTACAATGCCTCTTTCAACCGCTCCCAACAGTGAGTCTTGCTGTGACTTGCTGAAGCGGTGGATTTCATCGATGAACAATATTGGCGATGCCTCGTTGAAGAAACGTCCCTTCTGTGCCTTCTCAATCACGTCACGCACATCCTTTACTCCGCTTGTGACGGCACTTAGCGTATAAAACGGAGTCTCAAGCCTATTGGCAATTATCTGTGCCAGGGTAGTCTTGCCAACTCCGGGCGGCCCCCATAATATGAATGAGGTGATTCGCCCTGCCTCGATCATCTTTCGAAGCACTGCATTCTCACCCACGAGATGTCTTTGTCCAATATAGTCATCCAAAGTTCTTGGACGTAATCTTTCTGCCAACGGTTGTGCCATAAAGCTGTTTTTTTATCGTTTTCAAGTGCAAAAGTAATATTTTTATGCCTAACGACCAAAAAAATCTCATAAAATCTTGGTTAAATAAAATAAAGTACTTACATTTGCACCCTGAAATCAACAGAAATTAGAATAAATAGATAAATGAAACAAGAAGGAAACAAAAAGGCAGTAAGTTTGAAAACACTTACTAAAAGCAATGTCTGGGATATACAGGAAAACGACATCTTCCGTATGGTGGACGGCATAGAAAAAGATCCTGAGGCAAAGGAGAGCTTGAAGAAATACGCAGAAATCATCAAAACGGCTTTCCTGTTGGAAGAGTTAAAGGATGATGCCGCTCTTCTTAAGAGTAAGTATGAAAAGATGGGATACAAGATAACCATCATAACATTCGATGAGAAGAACAAACTTGTCTGGGCAATTAAGAAAAGACCCATAGCCAGGGTTTCAGACCTTAGTTATGAAAACATCACCCATATCTCTGCAGCCAAGCTGTGTGAGGTGCTTGGACGCAATTTTGGCGGCGGATGGGATTCGCTGTCACAGAGTGTTAGGGACATAATCGAAAACGGCTTCGACATATCCACCACGACACTGCCCACCAACCGACTTCACAAGCCGGGCGGAATGTACGACAAGAAGGTAAATGACGGTTACGAGGTGCTTGAGGTGCCCAAAGGCACATGGACAGAGGCCATTTTTGTAAAGGT
Organism: Prevotella sp.; assembly: GCA_022764085.1. Classification (GTDB taxonomy): domain Bacteria; phylum Bacteroidota; class Bacteroidia; order Bacteroidales; family Bacteroidaceae; genus Prevotella. The sequence goes on along the minus strand of JALERP010000003.1, from coordinate 22,980 downwards.
GAAGCCGCAGCAGGAGAAACTCCGTCTGCAATTGCAGACCCACGATGAGGACGAGATACCTGAGGACACATTCAACAAGCCCGACGAGGACGATATTGAGTTTGAGGAACCGACAGATTTCAATGATGATGACATCACCGAAGACAACTATCGCACTACCTTCACGATAAGTGAGGACGAGGATGACCCGGAAGGGCTCGAGATACTTGACCCGGATGATTAGCGTGTCAATTGACTGTGATATGGAAGCAACCTTGCTTCACCTCATATTTTATGTAGCAGCGTTCTTGCTGACGAAAATCGCGGAGGACCTCGGAGAGCACCCATTTCAAAGTGTCGTTACGTACGGCGCGACGGGCAGGGCCTTCGGGGTCTTCCACTGTTATGTACCTATTATAACAAAGGTCGAAAGTAGTTCCATACAAATGGCAACTGTTTTCTGTGGCATTTTGGTTGCGGTTGCGTAGTTTCTGTACATCGTCCTTCGTGCGCAGCACACTCGTTACAATTAACTTGTGAAGTGGAATGCCCTTGATTGTTAGCGAGTCATAGAAAGCCCTGCCAATATCCTGCAACAGGATAGAGGCACGTGGAACAAGATATGGAATGCTGTTGTTGAGCTTGTCAACATGGAAAAACGGATTCGCACCCACATAGACAAGTTCCTTAACGCGCATCTCGGCTTCGTTCCTATCCATAACAGGCGAAACGCCATATTTTCGGGCTGCAACCATTTGTACACTGTTACTGTCGGGGAAGGTATTCTTGAAAGAGGGAACACTGAATATTCTGTTTTTCACAAGACTTCCGTCAGATTTATACCAACGTGTAGCCATCTTGGTGTTTGCTCCTCCTGCCGACACTGGGGTTGTTGCAACGTGTGCTGTATCATGTTCGACAGCAATTTTGGCTGTACTGCCGAGAGGCTTGGCTATACCCGGAAAAACCAATCTTGTCAAAGCAAGGAAAGTTACAGTGGCGGTGAATCCCAACAAGTATCTGTTCTTGGTAATCTTCATTTTATCGCTTTTTTGCTGCAAAGGTACTTCTTTTTCCCAAGAAAACGACAAAAATTAGCTGAAAAATTTTGTAGTTAGACTGATTTGATGTAATTTTGCACCAAATTTATAAAACAACAATAATAAAACTGAAAGAAAAATTGATAGAGAAACATATCGTACTTGAGGACATCGACCCGGTGTTGCTTTACGGAGCCGGCAATAACCACCTGCAGATGATAAGGGCATTGTTTCCTAAACTGAGGATTGTTGCCAGAGACAATGTCATACGTGTTTTGGGTGATGAGGAGCAGATGTGCGCCTTCGAGGAAAACATTGAGACAATGAGAAAGCATGTGCTGAAATTCAACCGTATTTCAGAAGAGGACATACTGGAAATAGTGAAAGGCAAGAAGACTACCGACGAGATGCCCGACGGGGTTGTTGTTTATACTATGTCGGGTAAGCCGGTGAAGCCGCGCAGCGACAGGCAACAGCAATTGGTAGAAGCATTCTGTCGCAACGATATGGTGTTTGCGGTAGGTCCAGCAGGCACGGGAAAGACCTATCTCAGCATAGCTCTCGCCGTGAAGGCTCTCAAGGAAAAAACCATAAAGAAAATCATCCTTAGCCGACCTGCGGTTGAGGCAGGCGAGAAACTCGGTTTTTTGCCAGGAGACATGAAGGAGAAAATTGATCCTTATCTGCAACCGCTATACGACGCACTTGAAGATATGTTGCCTGCCGCCAAACTGCAGGACCTGATGGAGAAGCATGTGATACAGATAGCGCCGCTTGCCTTTATGCGAGGCCGGACACTCAGCGATGCTGTTGTGATACTTGACGAGGCACAGAACACCACCTGCGCACAACTCAGGATGTTCCTGACACGTATGGGATGGAACTCCAAGATGATTATCACTGGCGACATGACACAGATCGACCTGCCATCGCACACCAAAAGCGGTCTGAAGGAGGCTTTGGAAATACTGCGTGACATCGAGGGTATCGGTGTTGTGGAACTGGGACAAAAGGACATCGTCAGGCACAAACTCGTAACCCGTATAGTAAACGCATACGAGAAAAACGAAAGCAAGAACATTTAATATTACAGCAAAATGAAAGCATTAACAAGAACTGACTTCAATTTTGAAGGACAGAAAAGCGTGTACCACGGAAAGGTGCGCGACGTGTATGACATCAATGACGACCTTATGGTTATGGTTGCCACCGACAGAATATCCGCCTTCGACGTTATTCTGCCCAAAGGCATTCCTTTCAAGGGACAAGTGCTCAACCAGATTGCCGCCAAGTTCCTTGACGCAACAAGTGACATTTGTCCAAACTGGAAACTTGCCACTCCCGACCCTATGGTTACCGTAGGTCTCAAGTGCGAGGGATTCCGCGTTGAGATGATTATCCGCTCTATTCTGACCGGTTCGGCATGGCGCGAATACAAGAACGGATGCCGCGAGATATGCGGTGTGCCCCTGCCCGACGGCATGAAGGAGAACGAACGTTTCCCCGAGCCTATCATCACTCCCACCACCAAGGCTGACGAGGGTCACGACATGAATATCTCAAAGGAGGAAATCATTGCACAGGGCATCGTCGGCAAGGAAGACTACGAGAAGATGGAGGAATACACCCGCAAACTCTTTGCACGCGGGCAGGAGATTGCCGCAAAGCGCGGTCTTATTCTGGTTGACACCAAATACGAGTTTGGCAAGCGCGACGGACAGGTTTATCTAATCGACGAGATTCACACCCCCGACTCAAGCCGCTATTTTTATGCAGAAGGTTACGAGGAGAAACTTGCCAAGGGCGAACCGCAGAAGCAGCTTTCAAAAGAGTTTGTGCGCCAGTGGTTGATTGAGCACGACTTCATGAACGAGCCAGGTCAGACTATGCCTGAAATCACTGACGATTATGCCGAGAGCGTCAGCGACCGCTACATCGAGCTATATGAACATATCACAGGTGAGAAATTTGACAAGGCCGCCGAAGACGGAGACATAGCTGCCAGAATAGAGAAGAACGTAGCAGAGTGGCTAAAGAAATGAATACTTCATTCCTGTTTTTAATAATTTAATAAAGATGTATAGAAGCAAAACTTGCGGAGAGCTTAGACTCTCCAATGCCGGAGAGGTGGTTACACTTGCCGGATGGGTGCAGCGCACACGTAAGATGGGAGGCATGACCTTTGTTGACCTTCGCGACAGATATGGCATCACACAGTTGGTGTTCAACGAGGCTGTAGATAAGGAGCTGTGTGACCGTGCCAACAAACTCGGACGTGAATTCTGCATACAGGTGGAAGGTACAGTGAACGAGCGTGAGAGCAAAAACAAAAACCTGCCGACAGGTGAAATCGAGATAATTGCATCAAAACTCAATATTCTCAGTGAGAGCATCACGCCTCCGTTCACCATTGAGGACAATACTGACGGAGGTGATGATATTCGTATGAAATACCGTTATCTCGACCTTCGCCGCAATGCTGTGCGCAAGAATCTTGAACTGCGCCACCGCATGACCATCCTTATCAGAAACTTCCTCGACTCAAAGGATTTCATAGAGGTGGAAACCCCCATTCTCATAGGCTCAACCCCAGAGGGAGCACGCGATTTTGTAGTGCCTTCACGTATGAACCCCGGACAGTTCTATGCCTTGCCACAAAGTCCGCAGACTCTTAAGCAATTGCTGATGGTGAGCGGTTTCGACCGTTATTTCCAAATTGCAAAGTGTTTCCGTGACGAAGACCTCAGAGCCGACCGTCAGCCAGAATTTACTCAGATTGACTGCGAGATGAGCTTCGTTGACCAGGAGGATGTCATATGCTTGTTTGAGGATATGGCTCGCCACCTGTTTAAGGAGGTCAGAGGAGTTGATTTGCCTGCCAAACTTCAGCAGATGACATGGCACGAGGCCATGCGCCGTTTTGGTAGTGACAAGCCTGACTTGCGCTTTGGCATGGAATTTGTGGAACTTATGGATGTATTGAAGACTGGGGCGTTCGCCGTGTTCGACCAGGCTGAATACATCGGCGGTATATGTGTTCCCGGATGCGCCAACTACACACGTAAGCAGCTTGACCAGCTGACAGACTTCGTGAAACGCCCACAGGTGGGAGCCAAGGGACTTGTTTATGTCAAGTTTAACGAGGACGGCACGATTAAGTCCAGTGTTGACAAGTTCTATGGCGAGGACGTACTGCTTAAGGTGAAGGAGAAGATGGGAGCCAAGGACGGTGACCTTGTGCTCATACTCAGTGGTGAAAAGGCCAACAAGACCCGCACCCAGCTATGCACTTTGCGCTTGGAGATGGGCGACCGACTTGGACTTAGGGACAAGGACAAGTTTGAATGTCTGTGGATTGTTGACTTCCCGCTCTTCGAGTGGAGCGACGAGGAAGAGCGTCTTATGGCAACCCACCATCCGTTTACGTTACCCAATCCCGATGACATTCCATTGCTTGACGAGCATCCCGAACAGGTGCGCGCCATGGCATACGACTTTGTTTGCAACGGAATAGAGGTGGGTGGCGGAAGTCTTCGTATCCACGATGGTAAACTTCAGGAGAAGATGTTCAACATTCTCGGTTTCACCCCGGAAAGAGCAATGGCACAGTTTGGTTTCCTTATCAATGCCTTCAAGTATGGTGCCCCACCCCATGCAGGTCTTGCCTTTGGTCTCGACCGCTTCGTGAGCATTATGGCCGGACTCGACAGTATCCGCGATTGCATAGCATTCCCTAAGAACAACAGTGGGCGTGATGTTATGCTTGACGCCCCAGGCGAACTTGACCCGAAACAGCTTGAAGAACTGCAACTTAAGGTTGACCTACGTCAAGAATAGTACATAAGAAAATAGAATTTGTCACAAAATCTTGTGCAAAAATAAAAAAATGACTAATTTTGCAGCGCGATATTAGAAAATACTCTAAAATTAAACGAGAGAATATAAAATTTTGAAAATTATGGCAGAAAAGAAAACAACAACAAAAGAGACAGCAGCTAAGAAGACTACAGCCGCTAAGAAGACAACTTGCAAGAAGACAACATCTTGCTCAACTAAGGCAGCAGTAGCCACAACAGTAGATTATAACGCTGAGAATGTTGGTTTCAAGGCAGGTGATGTTTATCAGGCACTTGCTACAGCTGAGAAGGCTCTCACCATTAAGGAGATTGCCAAGGCTGCAAAGATTTCTGAGGAAGAGACTCTGCTCGGTATGGGCTGGCTTTTCAAAGAAGGAAAGATTACAACAGCAGAAGGTAAGGTTGCCCTCGTATAAAGCTGGCAAAATTAGCAAATACAAAGGAAGGCTGGCTAATAAGCTGGCCTTCCTTTGTATATTTTTTTTCTATTATTACCTAATGACTACATACGACAAGCAGATTATTTCCATTCTTGCAAAGGCGGGACAACGCGGAATGACAGTGAAAAAGATAGCCATGCAGTTGTACAATATTAACTGTACGCTATTTAATAAGCCCGACTTCAAGGAAATCCACAAGTATGTGCAGCAGTTTCTTAAGCGCAACTCCAAGTTTCCTCAGTCAATTGCCTGCAATACCGCTTGGGGTATATACAAGCTAAATCCAAACTCAGTTCAAGCCCGACAACTTGCCATAGACTTCAATAGCAATAATTCGGAAGAAGAGAGAAAGGGAGAAGAAGAGCTGAGAAAATACACTCCAGACCTGTCTCTAAACCTGTTTGACGATTATTAGATTCCCTTTCCCAACCATTCGGCACAATTGTCGGCACATCGCTCTCCATCAACTCCTGCCGATACAATACCTCCTGCATAACCTGCACCCTCTCCACAGGGGAAGAGTCCACGAATGCGAATATGCATTAGTGTATCAGGCGAGCGGAGAATCCTGACAGGTGACGACGTGCGTGTTTCGGCTGCTATCACTACAGCTTCATTAGTGAGGAAACCACGACTCTTGGCCCCGAAAAACTTGAAACCTTCGCGTAAACGCTTGGATACGTGTCCTGGCAACCAGAAATGCAAAGGCGAAGATATCAGTCCTGGTGCGTACGAACTGCGAGGAAGGTCGTAGCTGAGCTTGCCATTGACAAAATCCGCCATTCTTTGCGATGGTGCCGTCTGCTTCATGTTCCCCTGTTGCCAACTGTCTGCCTCCAGCCTTTCCTGAAAATCCATCATCTTCAGCGGGCTCTCACCTTCAACATCCTCGGGACGCAATTCAACCACCATACCGCTGTTTGACCATTGACCGCCACGGTTACTGGGACTCATGCCGTTGACAACAATCTGCCTCGCACTTGTGGCTGCGGGAATGATGAACCCGCCCGGACACATGCAGAAGGAATAAACTCCACGTCCGTCAACTTGGGTGACAAAGGAATATTCAGCTGCAGGAAGATACTTACCCCTTCCCTGCTTGTTGTGATACTGTATTCGGTCGATAAGTTCCGACGGATGCTCAAGACGCACACCAACGGCAAGTCCCTTAGCCTCTGTCTCTATGCCGCTATTGGCGAGATAACGATACACATCTCGGGCTGAATGCCCTGTGGCAAGAATCACTGGCCCTCTGAAAACTTTCTGCTCGCCACTCTCAACGCCGATAGCCTCGACCCCCACTACGGTATCGCCATCAAGCATGAGACTTGTCATGCGGGTTTTGTGGTGAACCTCGCCACCACATTTTAAAATGGTGTTTCGCATATTCTCAATTACACGCGGCAGACGGTCGGTACCAATATGAGGATGAGCGTCGCTTAGAATATCCACCGAAGCACCGTGCTGGCAGAAGACGTTAAGAATTTTATCTACATTGCCTCGCTTCTTGCTGCGGGTGTATAGCTTGCCGTCGGAATAGGCTCCTGCCCCACCCTCTCCGTAACAGTAATTGCTTTCGGGGTCAACTTTCTGGGTCTTTGTAATCTTGGAAAGGTCTCGCTTGCGCTCGTGAACATCCTTTCCACGTTCAATAATAACAGGACGAAGACCGTGTTCAATAAGTCTGAGAGCTGCGAATAGTCCACCAGGCCCTTCGCCAACAACAATTACACGAGGTGCTGACGAAACATCGGAATATGGGATGATGGCATATTCGGTAGAGGGAGGCTCCTCGCCTATAAAAATTCTTACAGTGAGATTTACATACACAGGATTATGACGGGCGTCGATACTACGTTTTAGTATTCTTACACCAGTTATTGTGCGGGCATCAATACCCTTTTCACGCGCAACATATTCCCTAATAGTGGCTGCTGAATAAGCAATATTAGGCAGCACTCTAATCTGATATTCGTTTGTCATAGTGCAAAGTTACGGCAAATATTTAAAAAAAACGGCTTGGCGCAAGTTAAAAGTAGTTAATACCTATTATATTAATAAGATAATTTGTATCTTTGCAGCAATTTAAACGAAAAAACTAATTTTATTATGGAATACAGGTTTATCGCTGGCCCTTGTGTCATAGAGTCTGCAGAGTTGCTTGACGTAGTGGCACAAGAACTTGTCGGGATTAACGACAAGTTAGGCACCGACATCATATTCAAGGCCTCGTTTGACAAGGCTAACCGTACATCTATACACTCTTTCCGTGGCCCAGGACTTGACAAAGGACTGCAGATGCTTGCTGATATAAAGAGCAAGTATGGACTTCGCCTGCTTACTGATATCCACGAGAGTTATCAGGCAGCTCCTGTGGGCGAGGTGGTAGATGTGATACAGATACCCGCCTTTTTATGCCGACAGACTGACCTTCTTGTGGCAGCCGCAAAGACCGGCAAGACTGTGAACATCAAGAAGGCACAGTTCCTCAGCGGCACAGACATGAAATATCCGGTTGAGAAAGCACGCGATGCCGGTGCATCCAACGTATGGTTGACCGAGCGCGGCAATATGTTCGGATACAACAACCTTATTGTTGATTTCCGCAATATCCCCGACATGCTTCAGATTACCCCCACGGTAGTAATGGACTGTACACACAGTGTGCAGCGTCCAGGAGGTGCGGGCGGTAAGACCGGTGGCGATCGCCAGTTCGTGCCAGGTATGGCAATGGCTGCCAAGGCCTTCGGTGCTAACGGATGGTTTTTTGAAGTACATCCCGATCCTGACAAGGGACTCAGTGATGCGGCAAATATGCTGCATCTCAACCAGCTTAGTGAGCTGATTGAGAAATTAAAAAATTAAAGAAATAAATGAAAGTTCGAGACTACGCTATTCAATGCATTAAGGATGAGGCAGAGGCTTTGATGGGTCTCATTCCTCAGATAGATGACAATTTTGACAATGCTGTTGAACTCATCTTCCGTTGCCACGGCAAGGTGATTGTAACAGGAGTTGGCAAGAGCGGACATATAGGAGCGAAAATTGCCGCCACATTGTCAAGCACCGGCACACCGTCGTTTTTTATCAATCCACTCGATGTTTTCCACGGTGACCTTGGGGTGATGACCAAGGAAGATGTGGTGCTTGCCATCTCCAATTCCGGTCAGACCGACGAACTGCTGAGATTCATCCCAATGGTGCTGCACATGGAGATACCTATAGTAGGCATGAGCGGTAATCCTTCATCGCTGCTTGCCAAGTACAGTACATATCACATCAATGTTAGTGTGACTAAGGAAGCATGCCCATTGAACCTTGCGCCCACATCAAGCACCACTGCAACCCTTGCCATGGGAGATGCTTTGGCTGTGGCACTTATGGAGAAAAGGAACTTCCGTCCACAGGATTTTGCCCAGTTCCATCCTGGAGGTGAGTTGGGCAAAAGGTTGCTCACCACTGCCGGTGACGTGATGCGCACTGAGGAAATGCCGCTAATCACGCCTGAGATGCACCTTGGCGAGGCTATTATCCTCGTGAGCAAGGGAAAACTCGGATTGGGCATAGCCCAAAGAAACGGCGAGATTGCAGGACTGATAACTGACGGTGACATACGCAGGGCTATGGAAAAATGGAAGGCGCAGTTCTTTGACAAGACGGTTGCCGATATAATGACTGCCAGTCCCAAGACAGTTACCTCCGACACCAAGATTTCAGAGGTGCAAGGCATAATGAACAGATACAAGATTCACTCTGTGCTCGTCACAGACGGCCACAATCATCTATTGGGCGTGGTTGACCATTATTCTTGTATGATTTAATATAGGCAAAAACATAATAAAACTCAAAATGAGAAAGTTAAGGAATTTGTTCATAACAGTATTGCTGTTGATACCACTCACTGTGGTATCGGTAATGTATTTCAAGACCCTTGACTCGCGCAACCGTCTGAACAGCAGTCAAATTAACTGCATATTGAAAGACTCGCGCGGATTTGTGTGGTTTGGAACACCGGCCGGACTGTACAGATACGATGGCTATACGTTCAAGAACTTCCAGTGTAACTCGCATGACGGATCGTCGCTTCCCGACAGCTATATTTCCAACATACAGGAGTCACTTGATGGCAACTTGTGGGTGGAGACCGCATCGGGAGTGTGTATTTACCATCCCCAGACTGAAAGTTTCGAGAGGGACATGCGCCAAGTGTATGCCAAAATAGGTGTTAACGACAAACCTAAGATAACATTTATCGACCAGAAGAAAAACCTCTGGATGTATATTCCAAACAAGGGCGTCCTGGCATACAACATGCAGCAACAGCTGATGTACGAGTTCAGTTCCTACTCCAATGACCTCAGACGTATTCCCGATGGCAATATTGTATCAATTAGCGAATGCAGGGATGGAGCTGTAATCGTGTATGAGAACGGTACGCTCGCCTGCTGTGAGATAAGCCACCGGCAGCAAACTGTATGGATCACAAGGGAAGTGGCGGAAAAAGGACTAAGGAAGAGTGCATCGCTAAAAGCATTTGCCGACCAGATTGACAATATCTGGCTTTATGGTCACGGCACCCTTATGCTTTATAACAAGGCAAACGACACTTGGGACACTACCATCGGCGACCAACTGGGCCTGACAAGTGCTAACGTTGACCGCACTGTTCAGGATATGGCAGGCGACCGTAGCGGCAACATCTGGATAGCCACCGACCGTTCAGGACTTATCAAAATGAACGTCAACACCCATGTGATGGAACAGGTTGAACCTAAATCCATCAATGACAGGTCAAGGCCTTCAGACACAATGCCTGGAATACTCAGCGTATATGTCGATGACACTGACCTGTTATGGGTTGGAACAGAGAAATCGGGAGTTGCCTATTACGGCACCAACATATATAAGTTCCAGTCCTCATTCCTCGGCGACATTACCGCCATTGCCCAGGATGCCACGGGCCACGTTTGGTATGGCACAAGCAATAATGGACTGATTGGCTACGACGGGCCGCTGGCAAGCCTCAAGGTTAGTGCTATAGCCACTTCCGGCGATGGAAGTCTATGGGTGGGTTCTCCACAAAATGGCCTTACAAGAATACACAATGGAAATGCCACCATATACTCGGCAATCAAGGACAGTGCCAACACCAATCTTCTTATTGACGATCACATCAACGCCTTGTGCAGTGACCGTACAGGAAGCCTGTGGATAGCCACCAACGGTGGTCTGCAGGTTTTCAACCCCAAGATGAACACCTTCTCCACCTACACCAAGGAGAATGGCAAGCTCAACACCAACAGCATTACCTCGTTATATTACGGCAAGAATAACAATATGTTCATAGGCACCAGCGAGGGCATAATGATTCTCAACCTATCTACAACCGAGAGAACTTTGCTTACTGGTAACTCTACTAATCTAAAGAAATTCACCAACGACTACGTAACACAGGTACTGGAGGACTCACGAGGACTGTTATGGATAGGTACTCGCGAAGGTGTAAACATTCTTAACCTCAAGAACGACAGTCTCAACTATATCACAGAGGACAATGGCTTGTGCAACAACTGTATATGTGGTATCACAGAGGACAAGAACAAGAATATATGGCTCACCACAAGCAACGGAGCCTGCCGAGTTGTAGTACAGGGCGACAACGTGGGCGATGTCTTCAGCTATGGTCTATACAATTATGATATGTCAGATGGTCTGCAGAGCAACGAGTTCAACCAAGGTGCTATCATGCGACGTTCTGACGGAAACGTAATCTTTGGTGGCCTATATGGTGTCAATTGGATAAGCCCAAGAGGCAAGGACGACACCAATTCGCTGCCGAGGGTGATGCTCACCCAGCTATTCATAGGTGAAACCGAGATCCAGACAGGTCATGAATACGATGGAACGGTTACACTACCTCAGGCTCTCAACGAGAGCAACAAGCTCGAATTGTCAAACAGTCAGAACTCCTTTACCGTCAAGTTTGCCGCAGGCAACTACAATCAGGGCGAGAGGCTGCAGTTTATGTACTGGATGGAAGGACTCGACGATATGTGGCGCAATGCCGACCCGCTCTCGCATGGTGTGACATTCAACAACCTGCCAAGCGGGAAATATAGACTGCACGTGAAAGCCATGAGTGCCGACGGAGCAGTGAGCCGTCAGGAAAGACTACTGGAAATAGATATCTCCGACCCTTGGTGGATGCAGTGGTGGATGATTCTTGTATATGTTATTGTTGTCATCATAACCATATATATATACCGTCTTGTATCCAGGAGGATTAAGTATATATGGTCGAAGAAAAAGGCCGTCATCGGTGAACTGATACGTCAACGCGAGGAGGTTAAGGCCGCCAGCGATGAGTTGCGCCAGCCAATGGCACGCATGACATCCATTATCGGCAATATTGCGGATGCAGCCACTACACTAGACCAGAAAGAGCAGGTGAATTCGCTGCACTTCCAAATGCTTCAGATTATCACAAGGATCTCAGAAATGCAGATGTATCTTGAAGACCCGGAAGCAAAGGCAACAACCCTGGCAGCCGACCGACTGCAGCTCAACGACCGTGGCGAAGTGAAGATGATTGGCGAGACAGAACCGGAGCTGACTGCCAAAATTCGTGCGCCTAAAGAGAAACTCGAGACCCAGAATTACACCATAGCCTTTATTGACGACAATAAGGAATTCCTTAACTTCCTCACTGCGCATCTGGGGCATATCTATAATGTTTACACATACGATGACACATCCAAGGCTTTCACAGACCTTGAAGTGTTGCAGCCAGACATTGTGATATGCAAGGAAATTATGTATGGTATGACTGGCAGTGAGTTATGCAACCACATCAAGACCAACAAGCACACACACCACATAAAGTTTGTGCTCATGACCAATGGTGTGCTCAGTGCAGCAGAAATGGCTGAACGCAACATCACAGTCTCTGCGGATGACTATCTCGCCAAGCCTTTCAATATGCAGGAGGCAGCCATGAGATTCAACAGGCTGTTGGGACTTCAGATGAACATTGACATCAGTGGAGTAATCGAGGGACAGGAGACAAGAAGACTTGAGGGCTATAATGCAAGTATGACCACCGCCACAGAGAACTATGACGAAATGGCACAAAGTGCCGGAGTGAAGGCATTGCCCGAAGGTATCAAACCTGATGAGGAGAAGAAGGAAATCCTGGAAATGGATGATGCCGACAGAATAAAGGCAGAGCTTGCGGAGATTCCCGGAGCCGAATTTTACGAGAAGCATACCATCGGCGACTATTCGATGAATAGTGCCATGGACCAGCAGCTTATGCGCAATGTAGAGATGTACGTGCTTCAGAACATGAGTCGCGGACAAATCAACCTTGAGGAGATGTCGTCGGCAATGGGTATGGGACGTGTACCCTTCTTCCATCGTATTAGGGCTATTACCCAAAAGACTCCCGCAGAACTTGTGCGTGACCTTCGCCTGCGTCATGCCTGCACTCTGCTTGAGCGCACCGATATCAATCTCTCGGAGCTTGCCATCAACGTGGGATTCATCACTGCAGAAAACTTCATCAACATATTCAAGGAACGATTCGGAATATCGCCACTCGAATACCGACTGGCGCACCGCAACAGATAAGTTTGGTATATTAGATTATTAAATGAAAATTAGGATAATATTGCTTGTTGCCGTGTCGATAGTGCTGCAAAGCAGCGACACGGCAATAAGACAGTTGCTTGAAAAACAAGGCGTTGTATTTACACACAACAACAGTGTGACGTTGCTCACCTCGGGACAAGAAAAATTCGACGACATGTTTGAGGCAATTAGACAGGCACGAAGCAGCATCCACCTTGAATATTTCAATTTCCGAAATGATTCGATAGCATCAGCTCTGTTCGACCTCTTGCGACTAAAGGCGAGAGAGGGCGTGGAGGTGCGTGCCTTGTTCGACGGTTTCGGCAACGATTCAAACAATCGTCCGCTCAAGCGTTACCATGTGGAGGCACTTCGCCGCGACGGCATAGATATATACGAGTTTGACCCAGTTCGCTTCCCATGGGTAAACCACGTCTTCACCCGTGACCACCGCAAGATTGTAGTAATCGACGGCAATGTGGCTTACACAGGGGGTATGAACGTGGCTGACTATTATATTAAAGGTACGGAACAGGTGGGAGAATGGCGTGACATGCACTGTCGCATCGAGGGTGGCGCTGTAAGCCATCTGCAGATGATATTCCTTAGAATGTGGAACAAGGTGACAGAACAGAACGTATGGGGAAGTAAGTACTTCCGCGCCTATGAGAAAGTGGAGATGCACGGTCTTAAACCCGATACCACAGCATCTGCACACAAGCAGGTGGTCGGTATAGTGAACCGTGAACCCCGCACTTCCAACACTATTATTCGCGATTTCTATCTCAATGCCATCAATGCCGCCAAGGACAGTATAAAGTTAGTTAACCCCTACCTCACTCTCAGCTCAAAACTGAAGAAGGCATTGCGCCGCGCAGCCGAGCGAGGTGTGAAGGTGGAGATAATGGTGTCATTGAGGAGCGACATTCCCCTAACTCCCGACTGCGTGTTCTACAATGTACACAAACTGATGAAGCATGGATGCCACATCTATCTCTACCGCCCCGGATTCCATCATACAAAGGTAATAATGGTTGACGGTAAGTTCTGCACTGTGGGAAGTGCCAACCTCAACTCCCGCAGCCTGAGGTTCGACTATGAGGAGAATGCGGTGATTCTCGATTCGCACATCACCGCCGAACTTGAACGCCTCTTTGATAGCGACAAGCCCCAGTGCGACCTCCTGACTGAGCAGTATTGGGACAGATGGCGTACGCCGTGGCAGAAGTTCGTGGGATGGTTTGCCCATTTGCTTACGCCCGTGCTGTAATTGTCATGGCAGTCTCGTGTATGAACAAGTTTATCATTGCTAAATCAATGCCATATTTCCCAAGCAGCACCTTCTTATAATTGTCAATATGTTCCCTTAGTGTGTTGCTTACCATGTTATATGATAGCTTGTCTTGCTTATCGTTATTGCCCATAAACCTGGAAAAACAGGTGACAGCCTCACTGCGCCTGTCAACAGACAGGAGACACAAACTGTGAATTAGGACAAGGTCTGTTCTTATGTCCTTGTCCACTTTGTCCACCTTCATCTTTTCCACATGCGTGATAGCCTCCCCTGCCCTTCCAAGCATCAAAAGAGATTTTGCAAGCATGATTTTCACCTTGTCGTCATCAGGACATTCATAGTTTAGCCGGAACAAAACATTCAAGCCTTCCTCATGTTCTCCCATTTTGTCACAACACAACGCATAGCAAAACAACCATTTCCAGTTATTTGGTTGTGCCTCGGATAGTTGGCCGTATAAATCCCTTGCTTCATTAAATTCATTCAATCCGTACAATTCCTTTGCATAAAGTATCTTTGCATGTAAGTTGTCCGGTTCTAATTCTATACAACGTTTCAGGTTTTCCATCGTATCCGCAAGGTTATCATCAATGGTCAGCAGTGCCCTAATGTAACACAGTTCATATCTGTCCATGTCGTTGCGGTCATAAGTGCCGAAAATGCTTTTCGCAATGGGAAGGTTTTTCCTGCGTATGAAATGCTTTACAAGGCCGAGCATGTCTTCCTCAAACAGAGTGCCGCACAACAGTTCGTTGCCTGCGATAATAGCGGGTGAACCTATGTAATTCTCTCCAAGAATTCCATAATAGAAGCTCTCGTTGAAAGGGTTTCTGAAGCTGCTTGCATAAGGAAACAATTCAAAGAACCTGTATAATGACTGAAGGTAGTTGCGCCTTAGAATGGCAGGGTCGTTCATCCAGTCCATATATTGAGTCTCTGCCCCTGGCGTCATCTTGCACTGCTCCACAATTTCCCTAGGCATTCTGTCCATAATAGAGATGAAGGCAAAGACAAACGAATATTTGTCGCTGTCGCATATTGGTGCGTCAAGCATCATGTTCAGCAGTCCATTCTCGCCTCCGGTCTTCTCGATAGCCTCTGTAATGTCGGGATGCTCATGATAGAAAGGAATGAGCCAGTTGGCTATTTCGTTGAAGAAGGGATAGCGCTTCATGTGCTTGAATCCCTGGTAGAAGAGATCCATACCCTGTCTGCGCTTGTCAATAAAAGTACGCATCTTATCTTCCATCTCCTCCATTTTCTTCTCGGCGTCACTGCGTCCCAAGATGTCATCCATTGGGTCTTCCTCCATTATCTCCATGCCCTTTCCGGTCATACGTATGTTTGATGCCTTGATGATTTCGGGCATCACTGCACTCTGGAAGTCCTTTGAGTCCTCTGCTGCCGACATGCAATATCCCAACTGTATCTGTAGTTGGGCAATATCCTCCCTGACTGTCTTGTCGCTATTGACAAGTTCTTTCACTAACTTCCGCAAATTGGCAGTGCAAGGATAGTATCTTACAGGCATGTTTAATGTCCATCCCACAAGTGCAGACTGCCTTACGGATGTGTCCATAGCCTTGTGATAGACGTTCATCATAAGTTTTGTCTTCATGGGGTCGAACGCCATGAGACCGTTTATTGTCAGCGCTGACAATATGAGCCTTTGGTCGATGTTGTCAACAGTTGGCGTGAGCAGCAACTGCTCCAGTTCCTCAATGTCGCTCTCCCTGAACGTAAGTTCGGTAAGTACATACAAGAACATCTGCTGACGGTATTTTTTCTGTTCCTCAAAAACTACCTTTAGTCTTTGTTCCATACCTTCAGAGTCGGCTTGCAACTGCATCACGGCAATGTTGGCGACAAAGCTCTCCAGTCGTTTCTTTACCTCAGCCCACGACCAGTCCCTTCCGCTTGCCCTCACCTTGTTGCGCAAGGCAATAAGATAGCCGTTGTTGGCAGTCATAAAATCGAGCAGGAAATAATCCTGCCACATGGTGAATAACTTGGGTATGAAGTATGTCTCCACCATATTGTCGTCAGCGGGCTTTGGCAATCCCTTTTTCCACCATTGGCACGACATTTTCATCTCCGTTTCCAATTGTCTTATCTTGTATAGCGTGTCGTTGCGGTCAACATGTTTTTCAATATATGCCGCCATACATTCGGCAGCATAAAAGAAGTCACCCTCAGCCAATCTAAAGTATATACTTTCGTTCAGCTCGGGAAGATTATCGCTAATGTCTTTTATATGCCACATTTTCAATTCTTTTTAATGTATTTGTCCGCTTTTTCTATATCTTTCTGTCTTGGACCCACTGCGTGTTCAAACCTTGCCTTTGGCAGGGCTTTAAGGGTTTTTGCATCTACTTTGAAGTATTTCTCCAGCAAGTCGGCATAATGTGCCATGCCGTTCTTGTTGATTGAGTCGCACGCCTGGTTGTACGCTTTCACAAAAGCCTCATACTGGTGCTTCCTGTCCACATCCTTCATAGGTTTGTCCCTGAATGCAATCACGCCCATGTTCCAACCCATTTTTCGTGTATCAATCAGCACCTTATGTTTTGCCATACTTGCCATAGTGGCTTGCGGTTCTGTCACGAGCATTGCGTCCATTTCGTTGTTTAGCATCATTCTCAGTCTCACGTTGACATCGTTAATCTGCACCTTGAATACCTTTTCCCTTTTCAGTTTGGCACTGTCCACCACAAAGTCAGCCAACATGTCGGTAACAGAGTATCTCGTCATCGCCACCATCTTGTCGTCAAGTTGTTTCAGCTCCTTAATGCGCGAGTTGCGGTTGGTGAGCAGTTGCCAGTAGGCACCTGTCGCAATTTGTGCCTTTATTTTGGTTCCGAGTATGTTCATCCTTGCCACCCTGACAAGATCAGAGACTGCGCCCTCCACCCTGCCGTTCAATATGGCTGTGTCGCAGTCTATCTGCGAGGAGTAGTATTTAAGCCTGATGTCGGTCTTTCCGTCGCAAAACCATTTGTACTGCCTTGCCACGAATAGGGGCAGGCAGTCGAGAGTTGGCATCACCGCTATCTTAAGGGCAGCGGAGTCTTCCTTGGCGAGTTTTATCTTCTCCATGCGCGACAGTCTTTTCTGTTCCTGATAGGAGTTCCCGCACGATACTACAAGTGTCATTCCGGCAAGAATCACCGCCAAATAAGTCAGTTTTCTCATCGTTTTAATATGTTTTTTATGAATTATGGTTGCAAAAGTACAAATAAATTTTGTAATATCAAAAAAAAACAGTAATTTTGTGGCAATATGGCAAAAGACAAGTTAGTTTACGTATGTAGCGAATGTGGCCAGGAGTCACAGAAATGGGTGGGAAAATGCCCAAGTTGCGGCAAGTGGAATACGTTCAAGGAAATCAGGGTGGCGGCAGAATCAGTGTCGTCCATTGCCAAGAGTGCGGCATCAGCATCTTCGTTAGCATCAACTGCGGGCAAGTTGTTGAGGAGTAAGTCGCGCCCCTTGTTGCTGCGGGAGATTAGCACTGATGAAGAACCGCGCATTGACATGCACGACAGTGAGCTTAACCGCGTGCTTGGCGGCGGACTTGTGCCCGGCTCCATCGTACTCCTTGGTGGCGAGCCTGGTATTGGCAAGAGTACTCTCACATTGCAGACCATACTGCAGATGCCCGAAAGGAGCATCCTCTATGTCAGCGGCGAGGAGAGCGCACACCAGCTCAAGATGCGCGCCAAGCGCATTCCGCACACCGACTCCGATAACGTGCACATCCTTTGTGAGACATCATTGGAGATCATCTTTGAACATATCAAGAAGGTGAATCCCCATCTCGTGGTAATCGACTCAATTCAGACAATCTCCACCGAGGATGTGGAGACCAGTCCGGGCAGTGTAACGCAAGTAAGGGAGTGTGCCTCCGCCCTGCTTCGCTTCGCCAAGACAAGTGGCGTGCCAGTGATTCTGATAGGACATATCAATAAGGAAGGTACACTCGCCGGCCCCAAGATACTTGAGCATATCGTTGATACCGTCATACAGTTTGAGGGCGACCAGCACTATATGTACCGCATATTGCGCAGCATAAAGAACCGCTTTGGCTCGACCTCGGAACTTGGTATATACGAGATGCAGCAGACTGGACTGCGCCAGGTGAGCAACCCGTCGGAACTGCTTCTCACCCAAGACCATGAAGGTCTTAGCGGCATAGCCATCTCGTCGGCAGTGGAGGGGGTGCGCCCATTCCTTGTTGAGACCCAGGCTCTTGTCTCGTCGGCAGCCTACGGCACATCACAACGCACTGCCACGGGGTTCGACCAGCGTCGTCTCAATATGCTGCTTGCTGTTCTTGAGAAGCGTGTGGGCTTCAAACTGATGCAGAAGGATGTCTTCCTTAACATAGCCGGAGGCTTGCGCGTCACCGACCTCGCGATGGACCTCAGCGTGATAGCAGCCGTATTGTCAAGCAATGTGGATACTGCTATAGAGACAGGATGGTGTATGGCGGGCGAGGTGGGGCTTAGCGGCGAGGTGCGTCCGGTCAACCGCATCGAGCAACGTATCTCTGAAGCCGAGAAGCTTGGTTTCTCACATATCATCATCCCCAAGTACAATCTCTCCTCCCTAAATGGCAAGAAATACAACATCGAAATAATACCTGTAAAGAAAGTGGAAGAGGCACTACGCGCTCTCTTTGGATAAGTTAATTAATATGAAGAAACAAGAATATTACAACAGAATACTTGCACATTTCAGACAGCAAATGCCTGAAGTGACCACCGAACTAACCTACACCACAACGTTTCAGCTGCTCGTGGCGGTGATGCTCAGCGCGCAGTGTACCGACAAGCGCGTTAACCAGGTCACCCCGGCCTTGTTTGAGCGGTTCCCTGATGCCTCTCAACTTGCTTCAGCCGACTTTGGTGAAGTGCTGGCTTTAGTCTCCTCAGTCTCCTACCCCAACGCCAAGTCTCAGCATCTCATAGATATGGCGCGTATGTTGATGGAGAAGTATGGCGGCGAAGTTCCACGCACACTTGACGAACTTACCTCCCTTCCTGGTGTAGGCCGCAAGACAGCCAACGTGATGCTTGCCGTGGCATTTGGCGAGAATGCGATGCCTGTTGACACGCATATCTTTCGTGTCAGCCATCGTATGGGACTCGTACCGAAGTCAGACAACACCCCCCTGAAAGTAGAGAAAACGCTATGCAAGTACATACCACCCAATGAGCTTGGTTTGGCCCACCATTGGATTCTGCTCCACGGTCGATACGTCTGTACCGCCCGCTCTCCAAAATGCAAAGTATGTCCATTCAATAACATCTGCCCGACAGCTCCAAAAGGCTGACCGGGCAGAATCCTATTTAGCTTCTGATAATCTTTTTACCATCGCATTGCAGCTTTTCATCATCTGTCAGATGTTCCTGCAGTTCCTTTCTGTCAACGTATGTTACGTTAAGTGCTCCTGAATTTGGAAAACGGTTAAAGAAAATGTCATTGCTCATATAGAGTTTTATTTGAGAAACGCTGTTTATTGCTCCTATCTTGTTATAGTAGTTGAGTATTCGTGGCACAATCCGTGGTAGCACCTTTATTCCTGTTTTACCGTTTTTGAATTCCACAATAGCCACTACATGCCAACGCTGTCGCTTGTCGTATGCCTGCTCACGTTGCTCCTTCGTCACTTTATGGGTTATTGTCATATGTCTTCCATACCTGACATTAATGGCATCCATTATTTGTCGGAATATCTGCCCATGTGCAGATGTATCGTTCAACTGATTAATACCTATATAATACTGTATCATCTCATGGATGATTGTATCTTCCAGTTCTTGCTCTGGCAAGTCAATGCGTGTGTTTATGCGCAGGCGGAAATCGTATTTTTCTGTCTTTCCATTAGTCAACCTGCGTATTTTGAATACACATTGCCCAAGAAATGTTTTCGCATTGCTTTGCTCTATAGGAAGTTTATGGAGTTCTCCCGCAAACATTAGCTTGTTAAACTCCTCAAATTTCTTTTCGATAAATGGAATATCAGCATTCATCAATCATTCTTTCTCACATATATAACAGGATTACAGTCGCTTGATTACCCTGCATGGATTGCCTGCTGCCATACAGTCGGAGGGAATGTCGTGCTTCACCACACTGCCAGCCCCTATCACTGTTCGGTCGCCTATGGTGACTCCGGGGCAGACTGTTACGTTGCCCCCAAGCCAACAATCCTCACCTATCTTGATGGGAAAAGCCGACTCAAGCGTCTTGCGCCTCTGTAGATAGTCGATTGGGTGCTGTGGAGTGTAGAGCGAGCAGTTGGGACCGATGAGCGTATGCGCTCCTATGGTTATGTCGCCCGCATCGAGAAACATACCATTATAATTTACAAATACCCCCTCGCCCAGATGCACTCCATTGCCATGGTCGCAATGAAATGGCGGAAGTATTGTGACTGACTCTGGAACATCTGGAATCATCTCCTCGAGCACATGGCGATAGTCGTCGTGGTCGATGCCCGACTTGTTGAACTTTTCGCATGCCAAGCGCGAGCGTTTCAGACTGCTGTCAATCACGGGGTCAGTCCAGTCATACATTTCCCCCGACCTCATCTTGTTCCATTCAGTCATGTCATCCGTTTCCTCCTTGACATCATCTGAAATTGTCTCCATCAACTTTCGTGCAAGCGGATGTCCCATTTCGGCAGCCATTCCAAGCATTGCCTTTGCCTTTGCAATGTCTTTCTCCACGCAGTCGCCGTTAAGAAACCTGCGTCCCACCGAGAACAGGGTCTCGGCATCATATTCACTGTATATCATCTTGTTTATAATCTCACGTATCTCTCCATATACGATATTATTTCTTTAATTTTGTCATTATGGTATTATATATTTGGCTCATTACGAGAATGCATTCATTCAATCCTATCAAGTATGCTCACTTGTTCTGTTTTACATAATTATGAGTGCTATGTAAAGTGTATTGTAGCCAGAGACATGGAGTATCTTGACAGATAATATTATACCATACCAGAGATTTCTTCTACAGAAAGCCTTGTCATTTCCGCAATTTGTTCAACAGGTATTCCTGCCCTCTTCATAGCTTTAGCTGAAACAATCAAGGCAGCGCGTTGCTCTTCCAACTGTGCAGACTGCTCTTCCAACTGTGCAGACTGCTCAGCAATTCTTTGGTCACGCCTCATTATGGCTGTATCACGTGTTTCAATGGCAGAGAAATACTCGTCCTCTACGTTCATATCCTGACGCAATTTTGCATCGGAGGCAGCTACAAGAAGGCGGTGCAGGATATGCTCCATCTCCGCATCCCCACGGTAGGTATCTGCGTCTATATTTAATACTTGGCGGTTATTGCCGTCCTTGTTTGTCTGGTCGAATACGCTTAGAACCTCAACGAGTCGGTTGTTTACACGACCATGAAGAAGAGGTATCTGGACGATAATACTGTCATGCACAAGACTTTCAACGAATGGGTCGGGCATTCCTTTGGTAACCTCAACACCGTCATAGTCGTATGACTTGTGTCGGACGTAAAGAACTGGTTCCTCTATTTCGCCTACACGATGCCCAAGAAGATATACGGTTATCATAGGTATGCCATAGCCGTTCGGGTTAACATCCTTCAAGATGTTGTCGGGGTTGGCATATTGCGTACCGAGGTATTGGCGGAAACGCAATGTTTCCGTCTCAAGCCAAGTCTTCTGAAGCTCTATCAGCACAAGTTTAAGACTGCCATCATCCTGACGGACTTTGGCGCCGAAGTCGATGCGGAACATAGAAATCTTGTCACGTGTGCCGTTGGTGTATTCATGTTTACGCATCTCTACCTCTACAACCTCTCTCTTAAGAAGGGCGGAAAGTACAGTTTTGGCCACGCGGTTGTCCTCCATGAGGTATTTGAAAACCGCGTCATAAATCGGATTTGCAATACTTATCATCATAGTCGTATATTCATTAGCTTGGTGCAAAGATAATAATTCTTGTTGCAATAAAGAAGCAAATGGAAGATATTTAATGTTTTTTATACAATTAGTGTTCATCTCTTACTTAATCCCACCTTAAAAACTAATCCCATCCTAATTTTCTGAATTCTACAATATTATCCGCATCAGGGAATGTAAAGTATTGTTTTCCCATATAAGCACTTTGCGTTTTAATATCCTGTCATATTTCATTTGTTAATATTCTGACATATTATCGCTGTTTTCGGGTGCAAAGATAATAAAAGAATTTTCTAACATCTAAATTTTTTCGAGCTTTTTCGGTTATTTATGGTTAATTTATTCGGTGATTTGACAAAATGAACAAAAGAAATCCCACTTATTCTATATAATTTACGGTCTATTTTCTGGCTTTGAAGCTGAAAATAACCTTATAATCTCCAAGAAAATGCGTTTTTTTAGTAAATAGACCTCTCTTCTGTCACTTCTGCCACCTCTTCTGCCACCATCTAAACCGCTGTTACATAGATATATATAGCAGGTGGTGGCAGAAGTGGCATAAGAAATGAAAAAATTATTGTATGCGCGTGCGCACGCGCGTGTAAGACTGTTATGACGAATAGTGGATAATGGATATGAATATGTGAAAACTTCGGTCTTAACCCAAGTTTGATACCCTAAAATTATTTTCAACTATTTTTAGGGGTATTCATAGTGCTAACTAACTGTTTATCAGCAATGGCATTCTGAAAAAACTAATTGTAGTACACAGCAGTCTCGCAAAAAAGTTGTACCTTTG
>JALERP010000140.1 GCA_022764085.1 Prevotella sp. | reverse complement strand
ACAGACGGCACTGCTCCAACAGTATCTCTCGGAAAACTATGAACAGTTTACAGGTCGCACCCTTGAACGTTGGTTTCAGACAAAGACTATGGAGAGCGGCAATTACACTCGTATAGGCAATTGGTGGGACAAGCGTGGCGAGAACGAGCTTGATCTCATAGCAGTCAATGAGTTCAATAATACCGGCGTAATTGCAGAGGTCAAACGCAACGAGCGAAAAATCAGCATGTCTGTTCTGGAAAACAAGGTGGCATCCCTTGCCCCAAAGGTCTTTGCTAAATATAATCTCCAACTGCTTGCAATGTCATTGAAGGATATCTAAGAATCTCCTGCTATTTAATATCTTTCTGTTCTTCCATCGGATACACTATCTTGATTTTTAAATAGTGGGCAAACAATTGTTTTTGGTGGTGAAGGTGCCCTTTGTGTGTTATATTCATAACTTATCATCGAAAAAGTGTAGGTTTTAACATATCGTAACGTCGAAAAAATGTTGATTTTCCTTGGATATATCATCGAAAAAGTGTAATTTTGCATCCGAAATCACTACATAAAGCATTATGAAGAGACAGATATACAATGAATTAAGGGTTTGGAAGAACAGGAAAGACCGCAAGCCTCTTGTAATCTTGGGTGCCAGACAAGTGGGAAAGACATGGATAATGCGCCATTTCGGGAAACAGGAATACGAGAATGTGGCATATATAAACTGCGACGATGAGTCAAGGGTAAAAGATATGTTCATGCCTGATTATGACATGGAGCGCATACTGCTGTCCATACAGGTAATCACAGGAGTAAAGGTTGTTCCCGGCAAGACTCTTGTCATACTCGACGAGATACAAGAAGTGGAACGCGGACTACATTCGCTCAAATATTTCTATGAGAAGATTCCTGAATGTCATGTGATGGTGGCAGGGTCGCTCCTGGGCATCACACTGAGAAAAGGTGAGTCATTCCCTGTTGGCAAGGTGGACATTCTGAATATGTACCCCATGAATTTCCTGGAATTCCTTGACGCAACGGGCAATCAGGAACTCAATGGTATCATTTGTTCACGCGAATGGAAGGTCATCGATTTGATGAAGGATAAACTTGAGAATCTGTTGCGGCAGTATCACTTTGTAGGAGGTATGCCTAACGTAGTGTCGAAATATGTTGAAAATGGTGACGTGCATGAAGTGAGAAGGGAGCAGGAGGCAATAATGGATGCATACAGACGTGACATCTCCAAGCATACTACCGAAAGGGAGGCAATAAGGATTGGACAAGTGCTCGACTCGCTACCTTCACAACTTGCCAAGGAAAACAAGAAGTTTATTTATGGGGCTGTCAGAAAAGGAGCTCGAGCAGCAGACTTCGAACTTGCCATACAGTGGCTTGTTGATGCCGGTATCGTTCACAGAGTGCCAAGGATAAGTGAGGCACGTATGCCGTTGAAGTTTTATGCCTCGCCTGATGCTTTCAAGATGTTCCTGCTTGATTGTGGTCTGTTGGGTTGTATGACAGATACGACTGCGGCAGACATGCTCATTGACAACAAGGTGTTCACAGAGTTTAAAGGAGCCTTCGCAGAACAGTTTGTTGCCCAGGAGTTAGTGTCTTTGGGTGTCAAGCCTTATTATTGGAGCAACGACCGAACACCTGCCGAGATTGACTTTGTCATCCAGCATAAAGGCAAGGTTGTGCCGATAGAGGTAAAAGCATCTACAAACGTCCGCTCAAAGTCGCTTGCGCAGTTCATAAAAGACAACGGAGGTCTAAAAGGTCTGCGCCTGTCTTTATGCCAATACATCGATCAAGAGTGGATGGAAAACGTTCCGCTGTATGCCCTTAGCGGGTGGATGAATCAAGGCGAATAGGCTCACAGTCTGCTGGTATAACGGCACTCTAAAGTAGTGAATTTGCTGACATTTCTATGGTGACTTATGCGTGGGCGGACAAAGGACGTACAGACAGGTTTACAGGAATGAAGCTATACCTCTGTCAATAGGAATGCCATATAGAACGGGAGGGTAAGCACTTGACCTTTCATCCCTACATTATAGTCGCCGAGCTTTATGGCATGGCATACATGATAATGATCGGGATTCTTCATTACTGTCTGCAGGGACTTTGCATTGCCTGTACGGGCCTTGCACTCCACAGGGCAACATTCGCCACGATACCTTATAAGGAAGTCAAGCTCAAGCCCACCTTCCTTTTGGAAATAATATAGCTTTCTTCCCATCTTACCGAAGATGTCGGCAGCAAGGTTCTCATATACAGCTCCTTTATATGCCAGCATGTCACCCTGCATGATGCTCCATGCCGTGCCGTCCTCAAGCATACTCATAAGCAGACCAATATCTGTCATATATACCTTGAAACAGTCATTTATCATATTGCCCGCAAGCGGCAACTCTGTTATTGTGGTGTTATAACAACGACGTATTATCCCGGCGTCCTCAATCCATTGAAGACTACCGAGATAGTCTCTTGACCTGCCCCCCTTGCGGATTGTGGAATATTGGAATTTCTTGTTCTCCTTGGCAAGTTGTGAAGGTATCGAGTCGAAACACTCGCGTATCTTCGCCTTGTCTTCCTGAAGGGCATATTTCAACATGTCGGCCTTGTAATTGTCAACAATGTTCTGCTGCACTATTCTCACCTCATTCATATTATTGGACTGTACAAAAGTATTGACAGCATCTGGCATGCCACCAACAACAATATAGAGCCGCAACAACTCTCGCATCCTGTTGTGGATAGCTTCCATCACAGGTGTCACATCCTTGAGGCACTTGAGCAGATAGTCTGTATGTTGCTTCTCTATGCCATTAGCCCAAAGCCATTCCTCAAAATCCATCGGATACATTGTCACGATATGCTCAAACCCGACAGGAATCGAAGCACGACGTTCCTCTTCTTCCTCTTCTTTGGTCTTATATCCGTTGACACCAAGCAGTGAACCCGTACAGATCACGTCATAACGTCCGTCAAGGCTGAAGAACTTAAGGGACGAGCGGGCATTGGGGCAATCTTGTATTTCGTCAAACACCAAACATGTGTTTCTCTCAATGAACTTTACGCCCTTTAATCCCATTGACATATTTAGGACAATAGTATCAACATCAAGTGCTCCCGCGAAGAAAGATTTATACTCCTTATGCTCATGAAAGTCAAGATACACAACATTCTTATAATGTTTTCTGGCAAATTCCAATACAGAACTTGTCTTGCCGCACTGACGGCACCCCTTGATGACCAAAGGTTTGCGATTAATGCTTTGTTTCCAAGAGAGCATTGTATTTTCAATCTTTCTTCTGAACATATTATGTTGTTATTTTACAAATGAAATCATGTATTACACTTTTCGGGGCGACTTTTATTCCGATATTGACACTTTTCGGGGTGACTTTTTGCTGCAAAGTTACACTTTTCGGGGTGACTTTACAAATGTTCGTGCAAATAATTAATGTTTTTTAGTAATTAATCATACCAAAGTTGACCTTATATTCATAGCTTATCATCGAAAAAGTGTAATTTTGCATCCGAAATCACTACATAAAGCATTATGAAGAGACAGATATATTTCAGGAAAAGACATCGTTATCAATAACCACCCATGTTCCGCTCTTTCTTCCACCTTCACGTTTCAGAAGTCCGTATTGCTGCAATTTTCCGATATTGAACTTTATACCGTCTTCGGTAATGTCGCCAATAACAGCTGCCATATCTTTTCTCGTAGCATGAGGATGCTCTTTCAGGTAGTTCAGAATCTTCTTTTGGGTAGTATTAAGAGTCTTTTGGGTAGTACCCTGTGCCTTTTGGGTAGTGATTTCATTCTTTTGGGTAGTCGAATCCATCTCAGAATCAACACTCTTCAAGTATTGGTCGATGTCATTTCTTAGATGCTGGCAGTGGAGGCGGCTCATACAATTCATGAAAATCTCCATGTCCTCTTCTTCTCTTGTGTCGATTAGCGCCTGTATGTATTCTGCCTTATCTTCTTTGAGCACTTTTGTGGGCAGCACACCATATTCCATCTGCAGCAGGTTCATCAGCAGTCGGCATGTTCTGCCATTGCCGTCAGCCCAAGGATGGATGGTGACGAGTTCGAAGTGCGCCCAGAAACTAAGTTCATAAACAGCTGCAATATCTGACGGATCTATCTCACTGCGCTTTCTGTTCAATTCCTCGCAGAATGCTTGTAGCTTCATGGGTACTTTAAGGTATGACATATAAGACTTGCCTCCTATGCCCGCTGTGACATTGAGTTTGCGCAGTTCCCCCTTTGATGCGTCGAAGTCACCGCCGGGTGAATGATATTCGCTTCCTGTTCGGGCCATTACCTTTGATGCAAGAGTAACAAGCCACTCTATGGTAATGGGGTCATGCTTTCGAATCCACTGCATACCATATTCGTATGCAACCTTCAGGTCCAGGTTCATCATCTGCTCTACCATAGTGCGCTTGCTGCTGGTAATACCTTCATCAAACAGCAGTTGCGCCTCCACTTCTGTAACGGTACTGCCTTCGATGGCGGTAGAGTGCGTGATGATAGAGTACAGATAGAACTTGTCATAGTCTATCTGCTCCGAGATGCCGAGCTCCTTGTGTTGCTTCAGCAGTTTAAGCAATATGTCTTTATTCTCTTGCGTCATACTTAGCATACTTTTATTTTATGATTTCCCAATGACCACCTTTCGTTGGTCCTACATGCTTGATGCGATTTTCTTTCTTCAACTTCTCAAGCTGCTTTTTGATACCATCAGGCGTTATGCCAATGACCTTGGCAAGTTGCTGGCGAGTAGTGAAAGGGTGCGTGCGTATCTCGTCCAATATCATTTCTTGGGTACTTTTGCTCGTTTCTTGGGTACTGCCAGAGTTTTCTTGGGTACTTTCTTGGGTAGCAGTAGAATCATCGTTCTTGTTTTCTTCCCATTTTGCACCCACAATCATGTATCTGCTCTTCAATTCATTTTGTTCACCCATTAGCAAGTTGCGGAAGAATCGTTCCAGATATTCTGTTGTCTCTGTGATGCCATACTGCATATTGGTGAAGTTGGCTCTTACGAGTGAGTTGCGGAAATACTTTGAGTTCTCTGCAAAGATCTCGTTGGTAACCTCGAAGCCTAAGTGTCTCAGGAACTGTATTGCAAACACAGCTGTCGTACGGGTATTTCCTTCGCCAAAAGGATGTATCTGCCATACATTTGCAATGAAACGGCTTATGTGCTTCACCATTTCCGGCATAGTAAGGCCTTCGTATGAGAATTTCTTTTCGGTGTCAAACTCATACTCCAGGGTGTCGCTTATCATATTGCCAGATTCGTATCTTACGGTGTCACCACGCAAAACGAGTTCAGGTTTGGTAATATTGTAATCTCTGTATGTACCAGCAAATTTATAGATGCCTTCAAACAGATGGCGATGTATGGAAGCCAAGCAGTTAGGGCGGAAACTGAATGTCTTGTGTGCAATCAGTTCTGCAATACGCACAGCCACCTTGTCGGCTTCCTCTGTGCGTTTTTCTTGCTGAAGCCCCTCCTTCGTAGTATAATATTGATCGACAAGACGGCGCACTTCTTCAAGCGTAATCTTGCCTTCGATGTTCTGCTTGACAGTATCAAGGAAATACTGCGAAGGTTTGAGGTCATCAACATCCTGCAAACCGATGGCAGTCATCCAGTTCCTTACACGTTCCCTTTTATCGGGTTCGCCTTGTATTATGTATTCGCTGTAGTCTTCCATATTGCTTAACATACTTTTATTTGTCCTGTTACTACATCGCTGATGAGTCGCTGCTTATATTCCTTTATGCCCTGGAATCTCCCCGAGCCATTGCACCCCACTATCCTTATATGTACCGTATCGTTGTGTCATAATGGTTAGTCCTCATTGTCCTCTGTTGGTGGCAACAGATAGTCGCTTGCCTTTGCTGACGAGATAGCCGACTTGCCTGTCTTGCTTTCCAATTGCTTTCGCGCAGCCTTTGCAACACTGCCACCCTCCTTGGCTATTTTCGCACTCTGCGTGTAGCCTTTTGGATTCTTTTGTTTGGATATTTCTGCAGTCGAAGCCTCTGCCAACATATTGAGAGCAAGCTCCACGTTGGTCATGTTGTCTCGAAGATTCTCTTTCTTCAATCCCTTGTATTGCTTGTACTGACGTGTGGTCATGCCGCTCCATTCACGTGTGATGATGTCGGTCAGTAAAGCGTACTGTTGTCCTTGCTTCACACCGGCTCGATCCCATTCGTCTGTCAGTTCCTTGCGTACCTCAATGCCTTTCA
>JALERP010000111.1 GCA_022764085.1 Prevotella sp. | reverse complement strand
AGGACACAGAGCCTTCGGGCTGATGAAATCATGCGCAGCCCTCTATGATCTCTAAATGCCTTGGCATTCAGTCTCTTTCCTAATATAAATACTCTTAATCTCTTAAACTCTGTGGTTCAAAATTACTTCCGAAACTTGAGTTAATTCTCCCCTGTTTCCCCGCTCAGCAACTCAATCAAGTTGCGTAGGATGGGCTTAGGAAGAGTGAGAGAATGGCTTTTGCCGTTGGCATCGGCGAGCAGAGCCACCTGTTTGACAGTGTTGATATGGAAAACATGATGAAGGTTGATGATATACTTTCGCCCTACGCGTATGAGGAAGCGTTCGTCGGCGGACAAGGCATGGAGTCTCTTTTCCACTTCAGAAAGACCGAAGGGCACCATAAAATGTGCACCCGTGATATATGTGACATGGGTATAATGATCGTCAGCCTGCATATACAGCACGCTGTCGCAGTGTATCACATACATCTCGTTGTATGAACTCAATACTATCCTCATCTTCTTCACATGCTTAAGGTCGGCAATAAATCTCCGGCAACTAAATCTCTACAAAGGTACGATATTCCTCGATAAAACCTCCAAACAAAAGAAGATATTTCGTGAACCCCACAAAAATATTCGCGAAACATTAAAAGGGGAAGAAACAAAACATCCCGTTCTGCCCCTTCCCTCTACATTATTAATAATCCTTGTTACACTTTTCTGAATTACTTAACTACAACTTTCTTGCCATTCTGGATGCGGATGCCCTTAGCGTTGGCGCTAACCTTCTGACCAGCGAGGTTGAAGCTTGCAGCCTTCTCTGAGTTAGCCTCGATACCGTTGATGCCAGTGGGAGTGCCCTTGGTAACTGCGATAGCGAAGTCAGCGGGATTCTCAATAATCAGCTCACCGTTTTCCATACCGCTAAACTCGATTGTACTCACCTTAATTTCAGATGACTCAGCAAGAGCCTCATCAGCCTTAACCTTGAAAGAGAAGAGAGTACCGCTATTCTTGATTCCCTTATTCTGCGTGTGCATAATCAAGAAGCGGATTACATTATCCTGACCACCCTGGAAAGCAGACAACAGATCATGAGAAGAATAAAGCGCAGTACCTTTCACGCCATAAGCAAGTTCAACTTCCTCGTCCGCATTGATAACCTCCTGCTGTACAAAAGAGAGTCCCTCAGGCAATGTGAAGTCAAACTGAATATTAGCCCAAGGTTTAGTTCCCTCATAGTTAATGACAACCTCAGCTTCCTCTCCGGGAGCGATAGTAACAGGGTCAATACTGAGTTTAACATCCTGAGCACTTACAGATGCAACCATAGAAATCATCATGAAGGCTGCACCAATCATCTTAGAAACAATATTCATAATTCTGATATTTTAGACATTAAATAAATTAATTACCAAGAACCTTAGATGCTGCAACGGTGATGTCTGCTGAAGACACCTTACCGTCATTATTGGCATCAAATACAGACTCCTGTGTTCCAAGAAGAACAGCATTAGCTACTGCAGTAATATCTGCAGATGTCCATGCTCCATCACCACTTGGGTCAGTTACTGTCACTACGTTATACTCAAGAACATCGTTGATATCATAGAACACGTTGTATGGACTTGAAACTTCGATATCGGAAATAACTACCTTACCAGTATTGAATGTCTTGTTGCCAAGCAGATTCAGGCTAAAGATATTACCGTCGTTGTCATGGAAAGCATCGTTGGTGAGAGAAGAGAGAAGCAAAATATAAGAATTTGGCTCATCCTTTATTTCTCTGAATTGAACATCAACATTCTCAGAGATACGATCACCCCTGAAAATTGGCTCTTCAGACGAGAAGTTAAGACCTTCGGGCAAAGTAACCTTACACTGGAAGTTGGTCAGAGCAATAGTATTAGCGAAAGACACTCCTACCAGACATTCACCAAGAGGACGAATCTGCACATCCGACTGGTCAGCATAAGCATAGCCTACGTTAGGAAGAACAGAAACAAACACTGGTTCACTAACACCATCCTCATCCTCATTGATGATTACAGGCTTGGCCTGAAGTACAGTAGCGTCGCAGGCTACTATTTCATCTACGGAAAAGGAATACTTCTTATCAGTTGAGGCGAGAGGAGCATAAGAAGGATCAGCCTCTATCTCAAACTCAAGTATAGCACCCTTTGTCCCCTTAATGGCAGAACTTGCCATTGTAGCGGATGTTGAAATAACGCCGAAATGATAACGACCTTCATACTCGCTGGTCACTATAAGACTGTGACTGTCGCGGGTGATACGGTCAGTAACCTTTTTGAGGCTCTTGTCAACATACTTCAAGCCTGACTTGAAGTTGACATAGAACTCAAGGTAAGAAACCTTGTCATCCGGGTTCTCGAGAACGACCTGTACGGTCTTCTTCTCACCAGGGATGATGCTGAATGAGTTAACAGCACCAGTCTCAGCGTCTCTGATATACATCTTGCTGCCAGCGAATGTTGCAACACAACCCAAGGCAAAGAGCAAAACTGTAGCAGAGAAGCGGGATGTTAGTCCCTTAAAGAACTTATTAGTAATATTCTTCATAATTTTCTACTATAATATTTGATAAATAAATTGCGTTGATACAATCCTTTCGGCAGGGCTACCGCGGTTCACACCGTGATGAACCCTTACCGATAGGAAAATATAACGAATTACTTGTTGACAACTTTCTTGCTCTTGTTGTCGTCGCCAACGAGAATATTGATACCCTTCTTGACTGCCTTCATCATCTGACCACCTACTGAGTAGATGCGCTCCTTAGCGGTAGCAGCCTCTACACCATCGATGCCTGTCGGAACAACAGGACCATTGTTGGTCAGATAGTAGCTGTTAGCGCATCCGTCGGTGAAGATAGCGTCGCTCACCTCGATGTTGCCACCGTTGAACTCGCTTGCAACCTCAACGTCGAGGTAAACAAGTGCACCGTTGTTGCCGTTGAATGAGTTGTTCTCAACAACAGATACAACCACACGCTTCATGCCGTTCTCAAGGTCACCAGTGAGTACCTCGTGTCCGTTAGCACGCTCAGAGAGTGATGCTCCTACGAGCTTCATGCCTGCTGGCAACTTAACGTCGAACTGACCTGCTGTAAAGGCAACACCTGACTCTACATTGATAGCCACGCGTACAGTCTTACCGAAGATTGTGGTCTCCTCAGAGTCGATAGCAGCGGCAATCTTGTTCTCTGCACTAAAGTCAGATGCGAAGAGAGCAGCACGTGATGCGTTATTGACATTTTCACCGAAGATAAAGGTTGAGATCTGAGAAAGGTCTGCAACGTTAATCTTCTTGTCTACTGTGGCGTCTGCAGAATAACGAACCACCTCGTCGGCAATATCATCGTATGTGATACCACTGAGAATCATGTTGCGAACGCGTGCATAGTCGATAACTGTAACCTTACCATCGTGGTCAACATCACCAAGGATATAAGAATTAGCCTGTGCCCTTGCCAAGAGTTCGTTGGCAGCAGCCTGAAGCTCAGCGGCCTTTGCCTTAACCTCGGGCCATACTTCAGCGACATAGTCTTTAGTAACCCACTTAAATGAAGGTCTTGCATTGGGATCAGTAGGATCAGAGGACGGGATAATCTCTATTGGTTTTCCATCAATGTCTGTAAATGTACCGCTATTCTTATATACATTAAAATTATATGAATTTGCACAATCACGAGCCCAAGACAATGTTGAATACTCGCTTTGTAACTCCCCTTCTGTCGTCGGAGCATACTTTTCTGAACTCAACAACCAATCAACACTATTAAGAGTGTTACTGATGTTAGGAAGATATGTCTGGGAGGCTTCCTTATACTTAGCATCCTTCTCGAATGTAGCGATATCGGATTTCAAATTATCAGCAGGTGTAGTGAATTTAGAGTCATTAGGATTAGTAATACCAAACTCAGCTGTTACACCATTCTTCAGATTGATTTCAGCAGCAGCAGTTTCAATAACATTACGATATGACTCAACAGCTTCATCTAACTTGCGCTCCTCTGCTGTTGTCCAGTGCTCATAAACTTTATGATTTCCAACCCACTCCTTGAATACAGTCTCATAGAACTCGAATGCGTCAACCTCAGACTTAACAGCATTATACTTGGCAACGATAACGTTGTCGAGATTGTCGATAAGAGTCTTATAGTTGTCATCGTTATTCTTGTAGCGAGCGTATGCATCTTTAACTGTAAGAGAAGAGCTAACAGAAATCTTACCCTTCCACAATTCGTTGCAAGCAGTAAGTATTCTGTCGTAGTCGGTGATGAAGTTGAGCTTGTAGAACAGAACGGTCTCGTCAG
The DNA here is from genome assembly GCA_022764085.1 of Prevotella sp. Classification (GTDB taxonomy): domain Bacteria; phylum Bacteroidota; class Bacteroidia; order Bacteroidales; family Bacteroidaceae; genus Prevotella. The sequence continues at coordinate 50,260 of JALERP010000111.1, read as the reverse complement.
CGGTCTTCAGAGTCACGTCCTCATCTACTCCTTCAAGGTCCTTAACAAGTTTGTCGATGTCAGCACCAACCTCAGCCTCGATGGCAGCGAACTCGTGAATCTTTTCAGAGATCTTAGATACTACAGCCGTAACCTCGGCAGACTTCTGTGCAAGGAGAGCAGCAGCGTTGCTGATGGCAGAACCATCTTTGTATTCAGAAGCGATGTCGCTGCTCAGCTGGGCAATCTCTCTCTGAACACCCAACAGTTGCTGGTATGCCTGAACATAAGTGAGTTCATTATTAGCCCACTTCTCACTATATCCAGGTATATAACCTTCTGTACCTTTAGCAGCACTGTTGTTGAGTCTTACTCTGAGGTCTTCGATCTTATTAGCATACTTATGGTCGGCATCGAATCCTACACCAATCTCCTTGAATGCATTGTTGTACTGCTCCTTAACGCGCTGTACCTCATTCTCGAGGGTTTCAATCTCAAGAGTGATAGCCTGAGAGCGAATAGAAGCCATTTGTGCCTCGATTGAACCATTGTCAGATACCTTGCCGTTGACGTATGTTTCAACATCCTTATCAAGTCCATCGCCCTTTACAGCATTAGCGACATCAAATGCATACAAGTCAGAATACATCTTGTTGATAGCATCATAGATAGTGCTATTGCCCTCGATGTGTGCTGCGAAGAGAGCATTTAGCTCATCTGCATAGCCATTAATCTTTTGCTCACCGGTATTGATGACAGCCTGTATGCCTGCCTGATACTCGAGGTTATTGAGCAGATCCAATACATCCTTGTAAGGCTTTGACTTCCATGTGTAATTATGATTCTTGTCTTCATCTGTAGTGTTGTCGAAGTAACCATTAATCGTGCCTGTGACAGTGACTACGTATTTGAACAAATCATTGCCATTGTATTCATCATACAACTTCTTACCTGCGTCAATGTTCTTCTCCTTCAAATCTTTAATCTGAGCAAGATAGTCATCCTTGTCAACAGCAGGATTGGTGATTTCAGAGATTGCTTTGTTTTCATCGTTGTAGCTGTCGATAGCGTGCTTATATGTCCAGTTGTATTCAGCGATAGCCACTTCAACCTTGGCAGCGGCAAGAGCTGCATCGAATGTTTCCTGCTCAAGTTCCTCGAAGCTTTCGTCAACGATAGCGGCGAAACGACGGTCACACTTTGCAGGATCGAAAGACCCTCCATTAACGAAGTCCTTAATATCGGTTTCCTTTGTACTACCGGCAGCAGCTCCTAATGCACCGTTTACAGTTGACTTAAGGTCAGCGAATGCGTTGGCAATAGCTTCCTTAGACTTGTAGTTATTATTTACATATGTCTGAGCTGTACTCAACTCATTATAAGCATAAGTAAGCCTTTCCTGGCACTGATTCCAAGCGGCCTCGTTCACACCATTGCAGTATTTCTGCAACTCTTTTTCGATACCTGCCACGAAGTCTTTTGCCTTGTTCTTATATTCGGTAGCAACATAGAGGGTAGGATCGGTGAGAGCCTTGTTAGCCTCGAATGCAGCATTCTCGTTGACCTGCAGCACACGAAGACTGTCGGCATAGTCGAAGATAGCCTTGTGAGTTTCAACAAGATCCTCCAATGCTTTCTTAACAGCGTCATTCTTGATTGAGCTGAACTCGTTGATGATAGACACAGCCTCGTCGAACTTATCCTTGGCAGACTTGAACGAAACATTGAGGAAGTTGTTGTGCTCGTTGAGGTTGTCCTGACGGAGTACCTCAGGCCACTTAGACTGCTGGTTGCGAACAGCCTCAATCTTTTCGCTGATGGCGTTGAATGTCTCCTCATATTTAGCGTTCTCAGTGTCGCACTTGCCCTGAGCATAATTTGTATTGACGAGAGCACGCAGAGTCTCGAGTTCACTCTTGGCAGTAGCGAGCTGCTTGAGCATATCGGCAGCGGCAGAAGTCTGGTCAGCCTTAACAAGTGCCAATACAGCATCGTATGTCTGGTTGAGACCACCTACGTAATCACCCTTGTCATTTTGTGTACCGTCGATGCGCTTGCACTGGGTCTTATACTTGTCGAGGTTGTTGATAGCCTTCATATACTGTCCTTCAACATCCTCCTTCAGAGTGTTGAGCTGACCGTCGTAGTTCTTAGACTTTTCATCGGCAACCATCTTACCGGCCTTGAAGGATTTCTCGATATTTGTTCTGATGCTCGTAAGACTTTTTGTCTTAGTTGTACTGAGAAGGGTATTAAAATAACCATAACCAGCGTCATCTGTATAGTTAGCAATACCATTGCTGACATAGTGTTGTTGTATCTTGCTCAGAGTATTTTCTATAGCATAAGCAACATTGCCCTTACCATCAGAGGCGGCATTTGCCTTTGCAGCGAGTACATCGTATGCGCTCTTGTTTTCAGCAGCTACCTTGGCATCAGCCTCAAGTTGATCAACCTTAGTGGCGATATCACTAATCAGTTTGTTCCATGCGTCCTTCTTGGCAGTCACCTTATCAGCGGCTTCAAGCTTCTTTGCAATGTTTGCATCGTCAATACCGAGATCAGTATAAGCCTTAAACATTGCTTTAATATCTGTATCAACAGCATCGATACCTGTATCCTTAGTAGTGTTGATAGTTTTTATTGATTTCTGGATTGCCACAGCAAGTTCACACTTCAATGAACCCTCAGTATCACCATACAACTTCTTGCTATCCTTATTGGTACCATCAAGATTTTTTTGGATAACCGTTACACGGTCTTTCAAAGCCTGGAGATCACCGCTTACAGCTGCGTATGTATTCTCGGCATTAGCCATCCTGACATTCTGATTCCAGTTCTTTTCATTTACTCCATATCCTTCGGTAAGAGCCTCGATTCTGCTGTCAACAGTCTTCTCAGAAGCCTTCTTCATCTCATCGCGGTGATCAAAGTCATTCATGCCATTGGCAGTTGCGATGGCAGAGTTGATAGCGTCGAGTTCACCCTTAACCTTTGCGATATAGACAGCGTATGTAGTCTCGGTAACAGCAAGACCGTCAATTGTCACTGAAGTATTAGTGGCAGTCTTAACGAGTTCATCATACAACTTCTTGTTGTCATCGTAGGTCTTCTTTGCTATATCGAAATACTCAAGAGCATTAGCAGTTCCAGATGCATAGTTGTCAATGGCAGTCTGGATATCTGTTAGGGCTTTGGTTATACCATTTGTAACATCATTCTTGTAAGATGTATTTGGATACTTGCCATCATTGCCATCAACAGGATTAACAGCCTTAAGGTCGTTAGCCAACTTGGTCTTCTCACCTCCAACCATTGTATCCTTGATACGATTGTACTCTGTGGTGAAGTGAGCAGCAGGATTGTATGACTTGTCAACTTTTGAAGCTTCCTTTGCCTTTTTCTCTTTCTCTGAGAGGGCTTTGAGCTTATCATCCAAATTACTAATCATTGAGTTGTAGTCCTTCTTATTCTGAACAAGTTTGTCAGCATAGGTCTGCAACTTGGTATATGAATAGTTCGGATCACCTACATTCTCAAGGACTTTTTTAAAATCAGATTCAAGTTTGCTCTGCTTGTCAACTGCCTGGTGAGCATTGTAAGCTGCATCGAGCTTGTTAGTCTTGAAGTTATCGATATCAGAAATGAGCTGATTGATCTGAGTGTCAATCAAAGTAACATTGATATTCTTTTCATGGAGAGCAGTGAGTTTACCATTAAGCACACCCTTTGCTTCGCTAATGAGATTACCGACTTCCTTATATGCTTTAGCCTCAGCTGTCTTCAGACCATCATACTTTATATACAGATTATCAATCTCACCTTCAATTCTACTGATTTCACTGAGGTTTGTACCCTGCAGAGCCAATGCATTCTTGCTCTCATCAGCACTCTCATGAGCTTCCTTGTTGTACTGGGCAACTTTCTTCAAATCCTGCTGATAAGCACCGAGCTTGGTGAAAGCGTCGTTATACCAGTCTGTCCATACTGTCTCTTCCAATGGGAACAATGTACGGAAATCATTGAACTTTGCTGTAATAACACCTTCAACACGAGCAATCTCGTCATTTACATACTTGAATGCAGCATCGTTGGTATTATTAGCATACTCAGCATCAAGAGTTTCTTTGCTGAATGTATTTTTGAGGGCATAATCAATGACAGCCAGCTGATCCTTGATGGTCTGGCGGTCCTGTACAATTTTATCATTTGACAAGTCATAAGAATCCAACTTAATTTCGTCAAGACCTACGATAGCAGCAAGCTTGTCAGTAGCTGCTCTACCTTCCTTATATTCTTTCAAGGCAGCAATTTTAGCTTTTATGAAGGCATCGCTATAGTTGGCATCATTATCAATACGAGACAAAACCTGACCATACAATGTAATCAAGTTTTCCTTAATACCCTGCAGTTCATCCTTAACCTCGTATGGTTTCTTAGCGTTAGAAGCCTCATCTACAGCAGCCTGTGCGGCAAGTTTCGTAGTAACACAAATTTCATTGGTAAGACCTTCTGTACCCTCAACATACTTTGTATTGAAAGTTGTCCAAAGGTCATTAAGCTTTACCTGATACGGTTGGCAAACCGATTTATAGCCAAAAGATGTAACCAAATCATGCGCGTCATTGATGTAAGCCTTTACATCCTCAACGGCAGCTTTTTTGGCATCGCCTGTGAGCACCTGTGCTTGCACAGGCACTGCGATAGCCGCTAATGCGGCAACAGAAAGTGTAACTTTGTTCATAATCTGTTTTTTTAAATTAATAATTATGTTTTTAAATGTTTTATTTACATTGCAGTATTATATATTAAGAGGTGCATTTTCCTGCCAATAATGGCTTGAGCACACTCTATACTCGGCTGCAAAGTTACAGATTTTTCCCGAAAGGAATGGTTATAACAATTGTCCGTTGGACGAAGTGCGGGGGATAAATGACGAAACACGGGGATTATTGTTTGAATAGGATTTACCGCCATTATATATAGTGAAAGGTCGATGTAAGGATAAGTGATACGGGCAACGTGAGTTTATTACCACAGGCATTGTAAATTCTTTATTATGACGGTTTGAATTTGATGAGGACAAGTGTGCGGAACATAGAATGAAGACCCTATCATGACAAAATCATGATGCCTGTCGCGGATATTTATAGATAACTGTCTTCACACTTTTATAATAACCTTAAATTTCGAATGTGATTATTCTCCATGTATAAGGGGTTTATTTAAACCACAGAGTTAAATAGAAAAAGAGATTAGTATAAATACTCTATATCTCTTAAACTCTGTGGTTTAAAATAACTTCCGAAAGTTGAGTTCTGTGATTTTTGTGTTTAAGGATTATTTTTTTTCGGCGGGCGGTCTTACATAAAGTAAAGGCACTACAACGGGGGATGTCTGCGGCGGTTTTTATAGACCACAGATTGGCACAGATTAACACAGATTTAGAGCCTGCGGCTCGGATTATTGATTGGTGATTGATTGTAATCTGTGATAATAATAACATTTGTTATAAAAATCTGTGTTAATCTGTGATAATATGTGGACAAAACAAAAAAAGCGGGGAAACATTTGGCGGTTTCGGATTTTATTCGTACTTTTGTGGCGGATTTAAATCATAAGGCATAATGGAAGGAATAAGACAAATACCATACGGAGTGTCCGACTTCTTGTCGGTAAGGAAAGATGACTTGTACTATGTTGACAAGACAATGTACTTGGAGGAATTGGAAAGCCAGCCTCGCACCCTGATATTCATACGCCCACGCCGCTTTGGCAAGAGCCTGTTTATCAGTATGATGCAGGCTTATTATGATAAGGCGATGGAGGGACGCTTTGATGAGCTGTTCGGCAACCTGTGGGTGGGAACGCACCCTACTCCGCTGCGAAACAAATACCAGGTGCTGTATCTCGACTTCTCACGCATACAGGGAGATATCGACTCTCTGCCAGAGGAGTTTAACTCGTACTGCAGTGACCAGTTGGACGACTTCATCGACACTTACCGCGATGACTACCCAGAAGCAAAGGTAAGGAAACTGGAAGAGTCGAACTCCGCCAGCCAGAAGCTGAACCTCCTGAACAACATGGCGAGGAAGCACGGGCATCCGCTGTATCTTATCATCGACGAATATGACAACTTCACCAATGTGGTACTGACTGAGCATGGCGAGGACATATACCACAAGATGACCCATGCCGACGGATTCTACCGTGGCATATTCAAGAAATTCAAGGGTATGTTTGAGCGCATATTCCTCACGGGAGTGAGCCCCGTGACTCTCGATGACCTCACAAGCGGATTCAACATCGGATGGAACGTGTCGATGGCTCCTGAACTGGACAAGATGCTCGGATTCTCCACTGAGGACGTTCGCAAGATGTTCACTTATTATAAGGAGGTGGGGATGCTGCCAGCCGGAGGCGACATAGAGGCGATGATTGAGGAGATGAAGCCGTGGTATGACAACTACTGCTTCGCCAAGGAATGCCTCAAAAGTGATGTGCATATGTTCAACTGCGACATGGTGATGTATTATCTCAGGAACTATGTCTCCTACGGTCAAGCACCGGAGATAATGCTCGACCCGAATACAAAGACCGACTACAACAAGCTCAGGGGACTGATAAAACTTGACAAGTCCGATGGGGAACGGCAGGATATGATGAATGAAATTATTGAAAAAGGGGAGATTACAGCGACAATAGAGACGTCTTTTTCAATAATGGATATCACCAAACCTGAGCTTTTCCCAAGCCTGTTGTACTACTACGGTTTGCTGACCATTACTAAGGAAACCAACGGATCAATGATCATCCTCGGCATTCCGAACAACAATGCAAGAAAACATATTACAAATACTTTCAGGAGTGGAGGCACTGCGCCAGGGCACACAGATGCACAAGATTATTATGCAGTTCGTGGGATGGGAACTGCTGAGGATGGAGGAAGTGTGATGACCGCGGGCGGGACTACCCTTCGGTGAGTTCCGCCTTGTAGGTTTTCAGGAGCTGCTTGGGGAGCTGGAGTGTCAGAGTGCTCTTGTTGCCGTCGAAGAGGGTTAGCTTCTGCTTCGCCACATTGATGTGGTGAAGGAAGTTCTGGTTGATGACAAGACTCCGACCAAGCCTTACAAACTCGCAAGTGTTGTCGGAGTCGATGGACTCGGCGAAGAGTTGCTCCACCTTGGTGATGCCCATAGTGAGCACCACCTGCACACCGCTGATATACACAATCTTGGTATAGTTGCCGTCGGCAAGCATATACGCCACGGAGTCAGGATGCAGGACAATAAGCTCGTCCCTGTTCTTTATATAGACTTTCCTCATTACTAACCTATACTTTCCTAATAAAAAAAATAGTCAGATAATATTCAAGAGCACAAAAAAAGCGTGGAACCATCGGTTGTCCGTTCCACACACTGAGGCTCTTGCAATTGCCTATCAAAGTTGAACAGACAACGCCAGAAGCCCACGCCGATATGAAGACACGACCAAGGGACAACATACAAATACGTACAGGCAGCACCCCAAACAATACAAGGTATGCACTATACATATATAATATGCATAATATCCTGATTTGGTTGTGATACATCACACCCTGGGCATCTACCGTTGCTAAGTTCAAGACTTTGATATATGGAGGTTTGCAAGATTCCAGTGTGTCTCAAACAGAGCGCCGTGTAAACGCCTAAATTATGTCTTGACTCCCATCCCTGCCACCCTCACAAAGGCTTCAGCATTGCAAGCTTCATCCTCTGTTACATCGGCGTTGGGCTTGGAGTCGGATGCAAAGTTAGAAAAAAAATCCGAATTATTTGCATAATCGAAGGAAAAGTTGTACCTTTGCCGCCGTTTTTTAACTTTAGTAACAAAAAATGTACAAAAACAATTCAAGAAGGAAGCCTGGAGTGATTGTGTTCAAGAGATTTGGACGCAAGGGTTACTCGCTGTTGGCCTGTCTTGGACGTGAGGTGATCATCAGCACGCTGAGCGTAGCGACGCTGACATACGCAAGCGCCGAGAGCGTGAGCGTAAAGCCAGTGACTGCCGACACCATCGCCACCAAGACCGACCGCGAGATGACTCTCGAAGAGGTGAACGTCATGGGTTCGAGAGCACCTATGACCCGCAACCAGGCAGCGAGAATGGTAACTGTACTAGAACGCAGCGATATTCAGGCTGCGCCGGTACAAAGTGTTAATGATTTGCTGAAATACGCAGCAGGAGTGGATGTCCGTCAGCGCGGACCGATTGGAGCGCAGACCGACGTCAGCATCCGTGGAGGCAACTATGAGCAAATCGCAATCCTACTTAACGGTATCAACATCTGTGACCCGCAAAGCGGACACAACGCCTTTGACTTTCCCGTTGACATCAGCGAGATTGAGCGCATTGAGGTGCTCGAGGGTCCTGCAGGACGTGTGTATGGCACATCGTCACTCGTGGGAGCCATCAACATCGTGACACGTCCGAGGGAGAAGAGCAGCGCGTCGGCTCACGTGGAAGGAGGAAGCTACGGCTACCTGTCAGCCGGAGCAAGGGCCAACGTGAAGTCGGGCTACTGGAACAACCAGTTGTCGGGAAGCTACACACGCTCCGACGGCTACAGCCGCAACAAGGCGGGAGGACTGAACGCCGACTACAAGGGCGGCAAGGTGTTCTACCAGGGTAACTACAGCGACGAGGACGTGCTGGTGAAATGGCACGCGGGACTGTCGGCAAAGGACTGGGGCTCGAACACGTTCTACGGTGTGAAGTGGGACGACCAGTATGAGCACACGCTCAAGACCTACACCGCAATCCAGGCGGAGAACAAGAACGGCCTATTCCATATGAAACCGTCGATCTACTGGAACCACAACGAGGACCGGTTTGAACTCTTCCGCGGGGCTGCCGACAAGTATCCCTTCAACTACCACCGCACGGATGTGTTCGGGGTGAACCTCAACGGATACTTAGACTGGATTCTCGGGCGCACCGCAATAGGGGCGGAACTAAGAAACGAGGACCTCGTGAGCGGAAACCTGGGCGAACCGCTCGGCGAGCCGAAACACATCAGCGGCACCGACAGGATGTATGAATACGGCCTTAACCGCACCAACATCAGTTTCATGCTGGAGCACAACATCATACTTGAGAGATTCACGCTGTCTGCAGGACTCGTGGCTGTGAAGAACTCATGGAACTACATGAGCATGAAGGTATATCCTGGTGTGGATGTGAGCTACCGCATTGGCAACGACTGGAAGGTGTATGCCTCGTATAACACGTCGCTGAGGATGCCTTCGGTTACTGAACTTTACTATTCGGTGGGTGGACATAAGGCTGACAAATACCTGAAGCCCGAAGAACTGGCGGCTTTGGAAGGCGGCATCAAGTATGCACACGGCGGAGTGACTGCATCGGCAAGCGTGTTCCATAATCACAGCAAGAACATCATCGACTGGATTCTCGACACGAAGGAAGGGGAAGACGCCGTATGGAAGTCGGTTAACTTCACGAAGATAAACACTCTCGGTGTGCAAGCCAACATTTCGCTTGACTTCAGGCGTATGATTCCCGGGCAGAACACGCTGAAATCATTTAACATCAGCTACATGTATCTCGACCAGGACCAGAAGGAAGTTGAGGGCATACAGAGCAAATACACTCTGGAGTACCTGCGCCATAAGTTGGTGGGCAACCTGCAGCTGCATATATGGAAAGGGCTTGACCTCGGCATCAACTACAGGTACCAGGACCGTATGGGCACATACAGCGACGTGGACGGCAATGTTTGCGACTACAAACCTTATTCTATTGTGGATGTGAGATTGTCGTGGAACGCGCCTAAGTATAAGTTATACTTAGAAGCCAACAACTTGTTTGACAAGATGTATGTGGACTATGGAAATATTCCACAGCCTGGAACATGGGTAATGGCTGGTGCGAGCTTTGAGTTTTGATTGAATTATTTTTGATTGAACACAGAGTTACAGAGGCACAGAGTTTTTTATTTTAAACACAAAGGAACAAAGACACAATGTTTTTTCGGGAGCGAAAGATACAAAGAGCAGCTAAAGCTACTTTGACAAAGGCCACAAAGATTTAATTACCAAGGCCACAAAGTTATCAACCCGCAAGGCTTTGTGGCGACTTTTAAGTCGCTTGTTATCTTTGTTTCTAAAAAAACTTTGTTCCTTTGTGTCTTTGTGTTAAATTATTAACTCTTAATTCTTAACTCTTAATTATATACTGAACACAGAGTCACAGAGTTTTAATTCTCTGTATCTTCTGATAACTTAAAAATATATTCTCAGTGACTCTGTGACTCTGTGTTTTATAATAAAGAAAACTCTTAATTCTTAATCCTAAAGCTTGTTTCAATACTTGAAATTTCCTCACAAAAAGCCTTGTCAACCTTCAGGCGGTTTTCAATAGACGTGCAGGAATGAATGACCGTAGAATGGTCACGGTTGCCAATGAGCTGACCAATGCGCGAGGCAGGCATCTTAGTGTATTTCTGCGCAAGATACATCGACACCTGACGCACCAGTACATAGTCGCGCTTACGACTACGGCTGAAGACATTCTGCTGGGTGACATTAAAGTGATTGCACACCTTCTCAAGGATATCATCCACGGTGAGGGGATGGTTATCAATCTTCACCGCACGCTTGATGACACGCTCGGCAAGGCGCATATCTATATTACTGTTATACACCACGGAATATGCAAGCAGCGAATTGATTACCCCCTGCAAGTCGCGCACGCTGCCATTGGCAGTGTTGGCAATATATCGAATCACGTCCTCAGGAATCTTAAGTCCGTCGCGACGACACTTATTCTTCAGAATATCCACACAAAGCTCCACGTTAGGTTTCTCCATCTCAGCGATAAGTCCGCAGGAGAAACGGGTGAGAAGGCGGTCCTTCATTCCCTGCAGGTCAACCGGCGGGCGGTCGCTGGCAAGGATAATCTGCTTGCCGTTGCGGAAGAGATGATTGAAGATATGGAAGAAGGTGTCGAGCGTCTTGGTTGCAGTCGCCCACTCCTGTATGTCGTCAACGATGAGCACGTCGATGCTCTGATAGAAGTTGATGAAGTCGTTGGTGGTGTTTTGGCGTACGGCATCAGTGAACTGCACCTGAAAGAGGCGGGCACTTACATATAGCACACGCTTCTGGGGATAGAGTTCCTTGCATCTCACGCCTATGGCATTGATGAGGTGAGTCTTGCCGCATCCCGACGGACCGTACATATAAAAAGGATTGAACGTGGATTTTCCGGGATGCTCGGCAATGGACATGCCGATGGTGCGCGGGAGCTTGTTGCTGAAGCCCTCAATGAAGTTGTTGAATGTATGCTTAGGATTAAGATGAGGATTGAGGGCCTGTGGCACGGCGGCATCTAAGGGCGAGGGCGACTTGTTGCCACGGGCAGTGGGCTGCGGTCGCTCGATGTCAACAGCATCGCCAGCCTGCACATCGGTGGTAAGACCGTGTGTCTTGTCAGCCACGATGCGATAGGTGAGCCTCACGCCATTGCCGAAACAGCGCGTGAGCACCTTGCTCAACAAGCCAATATAGTACTCTTCCAAGTACTCGTAAACATACGGACTTGGAACCTGCACCAAAAGTGTCTTGTCCTTCTCGGAGAAAGACTCGAAGACGATGGGCGAAAACCACGTATTATATTGCTGCTCAGTGACATTGTCCTTAATTAAGGTTAGGCATTTGTCCCAAAGTGCTCTGTGAGATTCTATCATTGACTTGTCGTTTAAATTGTTATTCGGCTGCAAAGTTCGCACTTTTTTTTGAATTATGCAAATTCACATATTTTAGCCATTGGTTTGCACACACACCTAACTACCTAATTAAAGGCATTTTATGATGTTTCACGCACAACAGATGTAAAAGTGACACTTGCAAAATTCAAACCTTTTGTGTATCAAACTCTTAGAACACAAAACCGCTTTTGGCGAATGAACTGCCAAAAGCGGTTTGCAATATTTGAAATCCTTTATGAATCAAGCTATTCGTTTGCAATACGTCAAACTTTCAGAATAGCGTTTGCAATTTATACAAAATATAAATAAATGCCCGTCAGGCAAATTATTTGTCCTTGCGTCCAAAGAGGGAGAAGTGGACATAGCGCTTGGGATGAGCCTTGAGATCGATGAGCAGTTCGTTTGCGCTCTGCATGGTGTTGCTCAGGTTGAGATAGAGCGAGGGGTCGCGCATAAGGAGTCCGAGAGTACCGTCGTTGCTATTGAGCTTGGCAGTCATCTGCTGCACGTTGTCGAGAGTGAGGTTTACGCGGTTCATAGTGCCCTGGACATCAATCTCGCTGAGGTTGCGCGTGATGGTCTCGGTATTATCCATCACATTGTTTGCCTTGGCCATTAGCTGTGGCAACTGCTTGTTGACACCTCCCATCATGGTGTTGAGCTGCCTCGTGGTTACTATGAGGTCGGCCGTAATCTTTTCCACATTATGCAGGGAATTGGCGATGGCGGGATCTGCCAGCAGCATATTGACACTGTAGAGAATGGAATCGAGTTTGGGCAGGATTTTCTCGATGGCAGGCACCATAGCCCCTACCCTGTCCATAAGCCCATTGTTTATGTCTCCAACTATAGTGTCGCCCGGGTTCATACGCTCGCGGGGGTTATTTGCAAGCAAAAGGTTGAGCTTGATATTTCCGAGCATGTCAGACTCAATCTCGGCTGAAGTGCCCTTGGGCAACCTCATCTGTGAGTCGATGTCGAGAACAGCCAAATTAGGCTGGTCGCCGCCATAGTTGAAGATGATATCCTTTACGATACCCACCTTATATCCGTCGGCATATACGGGGCAATTTGCCGACAAGCCGCTCATGTCATCAAACCTGGCGTAGTATCTTGCGTCAGAAGACGTAAGATTGACTCCCTTGAGAAACTGCAGTCCGAAGAAAAGGACCACCAGACCCACAATGGCCACAAGTGCTATTTGCACTTCCTTAGTAAAGTATTTCATAGCCGTAAAATATTTAATTCTTAACTCTTAATTCTTAACCCTTAATTCTTAACCTCCTAAACTCCCTCACCGCCTCCTGCACGTCCATTCTCTGCCCATTCCTGAAGGCAATGATGAATGCCTCGGGGAACTTGTCGAGCACCTGCTTGCGAAGGCGGTAAATCTCATTGTAGTTAGTGGAGGAGCCAAGGGTATATTTATATATACCGCCATCCTTGTAGAAGTCGGCATCTTCCCTTCCCTTGAGTCTCGTGCTTTTGGGTGACAGTTTGACATTGCTTGTGAGAATCTGCACCTTGAAAACCGGAGCATTGGCCGAATCGGACTTTTCATCCGTCTTCACCTCTGGTTTCTCATCTGCCTTCACCTCATCCACGCGTTCTTCCTTTCTCACCCTTTCGGTCTCTTCCCTCTCAGGCTTGAAGGGCACAGTGAACGACTTGTCGTATTTGGCGAGATAGTCGCAGAAGGCAAGATAAATACCCTTTCCCATATTGGCTACCCCCTCATCGGTGTTCAGATATTGTTCCTCAGAAGGAGTGGTGATAAAACCAAGCTCAATAAGGCAACTTGGCATTGAGGTCTCGCGGAGCACGAGGAATCCAGCCTGCTTCACGCCCTTATTGGGGCGACGGGCAGTGGCGCATGTCCGTTTCTGCACCAATCTTGCAAGTTCCACACTTTGCGCCATATTCTTGTCTTGCAGGAACTCAAACATTATGTAGCTTTCGGAAGAGTTGGGGTCGAATCCCTCGTAGTGCTGCTGATAGTCCTTTTCGACAAGGATTACGGAGTTCTCGCGCTTGGCCACATCGAAGTTTTCCGCAGCACGGTTCATACCAAGAGTATAAGTTTCAAGTCCCGAGGCCTTTGCTCCCTTTGGCAGGGCGTTGGTATGGATTGAGACGAAAAGGTCAGCCTTGTTTCTGTTGGCAATGTCGGCACGCAGGTGGAGCGGCACAAAAACATCGGTCTTACGTGTATAAATCACCTTGACATTGGGACAGTTGCTCTCCACGAGCCTTCCGAAGGCGAGGGCAACGTTAAGGTTGATATTCTTCTCCTTGGAAAAAGTGCCTAGTGCACCGGCATCATGACCGCCGTGACCGGCATCGATGACAAGGGTAAATCCCTTCTTTGCGGCAAGCGCCACAGAGAGAGAGAATATCAGTATTATCGTTGCAACAATCCTTCTGTTCATAAAGTTATATATATATTTATCTTGCAAAAGTAGCAATAAAAATTGGTATTTCACGCAAATTGCCCAAAGATTTATTATTTATTAATATAATGCAGTTCCACGCCCGCCCCGCGGCAGTCGGCTCCCATAGGGGGATTGTCCTTGGCGAGCCTTACGGTGACAGCTGAAACCTGTGGGAATCTGTCGCAAACAGAGCGGATGACTCTGCCCGCCACGTGTTCGAGAAGGCGCGACGGGATGGCCATCTCTGTCTTAATTATTTCATACAGGTCGGCATAGCTTACGGTGTCCGCAAGGTCATCGGTTTCCACAGCATGCGAGAAGTCATACTCCACACGCAGCGATACGGTGAAGTCCGCACCCACCGCTCTTTCCTGGGGCATAACCCCATGAAAGGCATGGAAGCGGACTTGGTCGATAAACAGGGTAGTCTTCATTTATCCGCAGCGGCTGGCCCCGCAGTTCTTACAGATTAGACATCCCTCCTGATACACCAGTGTCTCCTGTCCGCACTGCGGACACTTCTGGCCGGCGGCAGCGGTGCCGTCTGTAATGTATTTCTTCAATGCACGCTCCACACCGTTCTTCCATGTGTTGATGCTCTCGCTCTTGAGCTGCAGTGAGCTGACAAGGCGTATGACATGGTCGATGGGCATACGGTAGCGCAGCACACCACTGATGAGCTTGGCATAGTTCCAGTATTCGGGATTGAACTTCTCGGAGAGTCCCTCGACGGTGGTCTTGTAGCCGCGCTTGTTCTCAAACTGGAAGTCGTAGCGGCGCTTGCCGTTCTCGTCAACGTTCTTGATAATCTTTCCCTTAGTGACTGTCTTAGGAAGCACGATACCCTCTTCATCATCCTGCAAGCCGGTGAATATCTCGTAGGGATAGCCATTGAGCAATCCGACGAATGCCACCCACTTCTCCTTGTTGTTCTGGAATCTCACAACATCGCAGTCGAGGACATGAGGGCGTACCTCTGTCACCTCGGGACGCTTGCAAGGCGTTTCGGGAGCGTTGCCGTCCTTCTTGTCTTTCTTCTTCGACACTGAAATCATCACTCCACTGCGGCTGCCGTCGCGATAGATGGTGCAGCCCTTGCATCCGGAACGCCACGCCTCGACATAAAGACGGTTGACAAGTTCCTCATCGACATCATTCGGGAGGTTGACAGTGACACTGATGGAGTGATCGACCCACTTCTGTATGGCTCCCTGCATCTTCACCTTCATAAGCCAATCGACATCATTGGCTGTGGCTTTATAGTAAGGGGACTTTGCCACGAGCTGGTCAATCTCCTCTTGGGTGTATTTCTTGGCGGTGTCGTATCCGTTGACTTCCATCCACGTCATAAACTTCTTATGATATACTATGTACTCCTCGAACGAGTCGCCCACATCGTCCACATAATCCACATGCACAGCCTCATCGTTGGGATTCACCTTGCGGCGGCGCTTATAAACGGGCAGGAATACCGGCTCAATGCCGCTGGTGGTCTGTGTCATGAGTGATGTAGTGCCGGTGGGGGCAATGGTGAGACACGCAATGTTGCGGCGACCATACTGCATGATGTCGGCATAGAGTTGTGCATCCGCTTCCTTGATGCGGAGCAGGAAGGGGTTGTTCTCCTCGCGCTTGGCGTCGAACACGGTGAACGCGCCGCGCTCCTTTGCCATCTCTACGGATGAGCGATAGGCAGTGAGGGCAAGGGTCTTGTGAACCTCAACCGAGAAGTCGGTAGCCTCCTGGGTGCCGTATCTCAGTCCCATGGCGGCAATCATGTCACCCTCGGCTGTGATACCCACACCTGTACGGCGTCCCATACCGCTCTTTCTCTTTATCTTCTCCCAAAGATGGTACTCGGAAGCCTTCACCTCGTCACTCTGAGGGTCGGCCTTCACCTTTTCCATTATCTGGTCGATCTTCTCAAGTTCAAGGTCAACGATGTCATCCATCACCCTCTGTGCCATAAAGACATGTTTCTTGAAGAGGTCGTAGTCGAAATACGCCTCCGGTGTAAACGGATTGACCACGTATGAATAGAGATTGATGCTGAGCAGACGGCAGGAATCGTATGGACAAAGCGGTATCTCGCCGCAAGGATTGGTTGACACTGTACGGAACCCAAGGTCGGCATAGCAGTCGGGGATACTCTCGCGGGTGATGGTGTCCCAGAACAACACTCCCGGCTCGGCGCTCTTCCATGCGTTGTGGACTATCTTCCCCCACAGTCGCTTGGCGTTCACCTCCTGGGTGAACTGGGGATTATCGCTGTCGATGGGGAACTGCTGCACGTACGGCTTGTCCTCGACGGCACAGCGCATAAACTCGTCATCAATCTTCACCGAGACATTCGCTCCGGTAACCTTGCCCTCTGTCATCTTGGCATCAATGAACGACTCTGAGTCGGGATGCTTGATACTCACTGAAAGCATCAGCGCGCCACGTCGGCCGTCCTGAGCCACCTCGCGGGTGGAGTTGCTATAACGCTCCATAAAGGGGACGAGACCTGTGGAGGTGAGTGCGGAGTTGTTAACCGGTGACCCTTTGGGACGCAGATGAGAGAGGTCGTGCCCCACTCCGCCGCGCCGCTTCATCAACTGCACCTGTTCCTCGTCGATACGGAGTATGGCACCATAGGAATCGGCGTTGCCGTCGAGACCGATGACAAAACAGTTGCTCAGGGATGCCACCTGGTGGTTGTTGCCTATACCTGTCATAGGGCTACCGGCGGGTATCACATATCGGAAATGGTCGAGCAGGGCAAATACCTCTTCGGCTGTCATCGCATTGCTGTACTTATTTTCGATGCGTGCCACCTCATTGGCTATACGCCAGTGCATCTGTTCTGGCGACTGCTCGAAAATGTTTCCGAAGCTATCCTTCATGGCGTATTTGTTAACCCACACACGGGCTGCAAGTTCGTCGCCGGCGAAGTACTTCAAAGAGGCCTCGTAAGCCTCATCGTAAGTGTAAGTTTTTAAAGGTTCCATTACTAAGTTTTATCAATTGCGGCGCAAAGTTACTATAAATATCTGAGATAAAAAAATATTTTTGGGAAAACTTTCATAAAATATTCTATAGAAAAGTTTTCCAAAAAGAAAATTATTCGTACCTTTGCACCGACAATAATTATATAAATATATGTATATGAACAATATCCTTACAAGACGTACCATACGCAAGTATTCAACAAAGGACGTGGACAACGAATTGCTCCGCGACCTGCTCACAAAGGCATCGCGCACCCAAACCATGGGGAACATGCAATTATACAGTGTCGTCGTAACACGCAGCGAGGAGGGCAAGAAGGCTCTCGCACCGGCACACTTCAACCAACCGATGGTGACACAGGCGCCGGTGGTGCTTACTGTCTGCGCCGACTTCAGAAGGGCTACCGACTGGTGTATGCACAGGAAGGCTGACCCGGGATACGACAATTTCCTCTCGTTCATCAATGCCTCTACCGACGCGCTGCTATATACGCAGACATTCTGCAACCTGGCTGAGGAGGCTGGACTGGGACTGTGTTTCCTGGGAACGACGGTGTATATGCCGGAGATGATTATCGACGCTCTCAAACTGCCGCAACTCGTAATGCCTGTGGCTACACTGACTGTGGGATGGCCTGATGAAGAGCCTGCCCTGACCGACCGTCTGCCATTGGAGTCGTTCGTGCACGAGGAGGCATACAAGCCATACACGGCTGAAGCTATCGACAAGTATTATTCAGAGAAAGAGGGTTTGGAGGAAAACCGCGAGTTTGTCAGAATAAACAACAAGGAAACTCTCGCGCAGATATTCACCGACATCAGATACACCCGAAAAGACAACGTCGCAATGTCCGAGGGGATGATTCGGGCATTGCGACGCCAGGGGTTTTATCTATAATATCTCCTTGCTATTTTCACTACCACAGTACTCGTGATATTCTGAGGTTGATTACGGGATATGCCTTAAACGACTTCATTATATCAACATAATCGCCGACCTTGCCACCGATGTCCCTCACATCCTTGGCAAGGTCAACTTCTCTCTTGACATGTACCATCGTGGCTTCTCTCACCTGTCCGATAACCGGGTTATCGTTTGCGTCGAGTATCGGATTGCCGTCTTCGTCGATAACAGGGCCAAGTCCCTTGTCCTCCACCACTTCGGTAGCAGTGACGAGAACCTTGGGCGTACCTCCCCAAAACATCACACCGGCATCGAAAGATATCCTGTACTTGTCACTGTTCTTGAAAAGACGGCCGCCATAACCAAAACCGAGGTAAGGGCGGAAGTTGTTTACCTTTACCTTTGCTGTCATCATGTTGTTTTCATCCGGCTCCACATAACAGGGAGCACCGGTATCGACATAATTGCCCAACTGCACCTTCATGCGCCCGAAACTCTTGAACTTGTTGTATATCTCCTCGTCAGCATACAAGTCGGTTCCACCTAACGACATATATGGTTTCTCCCAATCGGAGAACAGGTTATTGTAGGAATTGGCAACTCGGTCATATAGAGTGTTGTAGAATGATGTTGACACGAGCGACGTGGCGTCATATACAGCATTCTCCGCGTATGCTATACGCGAGGGACCCCAATAGAAGCCGGTAGTGATATGCCAGTTCTTGTTGCGGAATGGAGTAACATCCACAAGGAACTTGAAGTTTTGCATTTTGGGTGTTCCCACCATATCCACCTGCTTATCCACCTTGGTGCCTATCATGTCATAGAGCATACCCGAGAGCTTGTCAAACTGCTTGTCTCGCTCTTCCTGGGTCATATTCTCGTCGCCTGCCTCGAACCCGAAGTGCATTGTGGCATCGAAGCGAGGCATATAGGTGAATCCCGTGCGTACATTCACCCATTTTTTTATAACTGGCATAGACAAGTCGAGACCCACGCCATCTGTTCCGAGCGTTACGCCCAATTCTATATTATTTTGTGCCACCGCCACATTCGAGGCCATGACTGCTGCTGCAAAAACAGTAACAATTCTTTTCATACCTTATTATATATTATAATCATTTCGGTTGCAAAATTACGTATAATTATTGAAACACCAAAGAAAATCAGCAAAAACTTCACTTTTCTATCTCGTAAGCGAGAACTTTACGCTTAATCCGAAGTCCTGCGTTGTAGTAGGATAACTGCTGCTCGACAGGAGCGGAGTATTGGTCTGGCGGTCATAGTATGCCGAGAGGGTGAGCAGACGGGAGAGGGTGTAGTCCGCCATAAACGACATCTTGAAAGCCGTGTTTCCACTGCTTGCCGACGAGGTCATCGTGGCTATGTCGCGGGTGATGGCTGCCTGCTTGCGCAATGATATGTCAAGACGCAGGTTGAGGTCGTGGTTCACACCGCGGGTGTTGCTTGTTGTGGTGGTCTTCGTGGCGTTTTCATCTGCCTTTGCCTTGGTTCCCTTCTGAGTTTTCTTTATCTTACGCGAGGTGTTGGAACCGAAGAGGTTGAAGTTGCTGATTTTATATCCCACTCCGATGACCCAGTCCTTACTGAGCGACTCGTTGATCTGCACGCTTGTCATACTGAGCGACAGGACGCGCGTGGTGCGATACTCCACCTTGCCCGTGAGGTTGTTCTGCATGGTGAAGTCGATACCTATGAGTGGGGCAAACGACTCGTTGATGCTCACAGTGGATACGTTGTACATCGAACTGGGGATGGATGCACCTGAGGTGGCATCGGTGATGAATCCCAAGCCGTCCATATACTCGCGGTAGGTGCTGTAAGAGGCATAGCTGCCCACCGCGAAGACACTCTTGTAGCCGTGGTTGATGTTGAAGCTCTTGAATGTCTCGCTGAACCACGGCAACTTGCCGAGACCGCTGTAGCGAAGTGTCCAGTTGGGGAGCATACGGCGCAGTGAGGGGAATATGTCGAGCGAGCCGCCGCCACTGGAGGTATAGGCATTGAGGAAGGCGGGAATGAGCACGTCGCCACTGTACTGTTTCACCTCGCCCACTCCGTCGATACCGGCATAACGGGCCTGCACACGGTCGCGGAAACCGGCTATGGAGTTGCAGAACTTCTCGAACGACTTGGAGTAATAGCCATTGTTGGCATCGCCCATTCCTTCAAGAGCGCTCTTCAGGCTGAGGGTGGTCATGGTGAACGAACCGCTGTGGGTGGTGGGAGACCCCTCATACATATACTGTATGCTCTTTGCCCTGTTGACGGTGCGACTTGCCGAGAGGTCTATCTTCAAGTCGCGCACTGGCTCGAGGGTCATCTTCACCTGCAGGTCTTCTGTGGAATTGGTGTTGGCTGGAGTAGCCACACTGTCGGATGACATAAGCCAACCGCGGTCATAACTCTTGTTGACAAAGTCATCGCCGGTAAGTCCGAAGGCAAAGCCCAAGCCCGGGGCAAGCGCCCCGCCACTGTTGCGCTGACCAAAGACATCGCCAGCCTCCGGCATGAATCCGGGCAGAGACATGCTGTACTGGTTGCGGTAGGTGAAGCTCACACTGCGTATCATCATCAGGAATCGTGCAGCACTTTGGGCGGGCTTATACCACCACTGTGTGTCGATGGCGGGCTTAGGCGTGACACTGAGCATCACATTCACTGAATCGAGGTTCTTGACGAGAATCTTGTTCTCATCAAGCACCTTATACTTTATAGGATAAGCCTTGCCTTCCTTGGTCTTCGCACTTACAATAAGCCGCTTCGACTTCTTACCGTGACTGACGGTAACGGTGGTATCGGGCTTGAGGGCTATCTCCTTCTGGAATGTGTTCTTGTTAAGAGGAAGGAGTTTCTTGTCGTCTTTTGTATCCTTCGGATTCTTGCCGTCTTTTGCATCCTTGCCGTCTTTTGTATCTTTGCCGTCCTTTGCATCCTTGGCGTCTTTCTTGTCTGTCTTCTTCTGCTGCTTTTTCTTCACCTGCTTCTGATTACGAGTGGAAGTTGCCTTCTTAAACTTTTCGTTCACCTTCTTGAGGAAGGGGACATGGTTATAGAGAGTCTCAAGATTCCACTGCGAGTTGATATTCAGGTTGCGGTTGTTGCTGATGGTGTTACCCAACGACGTACCGTCGTCGAGTTCGGTTCCCCTCACCCATGAGTATGTGGCATTGTAGCTCACGTCAGCATTGAGCCAGTCGAATATCGGCATCTTGTTGAGCGGCAACTTATAAGATGCCTGGAAACTCTGCTGATAGTCGAGCGGCCGACCGAATGTCTTGATGCTCTGCCATACTGAGTCCTTCCATGCCTCGTATCTCTCGGGATAGAGGTCCTTGTTGATTGGGGTATATGGTTCCTCTATCTCAGCATGTGTGGCACTCTGGAAATTCATGTGGAGGTTCTTTGTAAGGTCCCATCTGAGGGAGAACTCACGGTTCCACAGGAACTGTTCGCTGAAGGTGAGTGGCAGTTTGGAATCCACACCGTTCTCAACATCGCGCTCCTGAAGCTCGTAATAGGTGCGAGTCATGTCGGTATTGAACGTGATGTTCTGAGGCAGATAGTTCAAGCCTAACGCCTTGGGGAACTCGTTCCACTTGCTCTTGCCTTTTAGCTTCTTGAATGGTTCAAATGTCTTATATACAGGACTATAGCTATAGTTGAAAGAGCCCTTCCACTGGTCTTCCTTCTCCCATACGGTTGTCTCACCTGTAGTATAATTGTGAGAATGGCTATAACTGAATGAGAAGTTGGCTGGGTCGTAGGGCATAGGATGACGCTTGGTCTTGATGCCCACACGCACGTTGGACAAAGAGAAGTTGGTAGAGGTGGTGCGCGACACTGCAAGCGACTTGAGCGAGTCGCGCTCGTGCTTCGAACCCATGGCGTCGAGGGCATCGCTTAGTTCCATATCTGTGTCGAGCGGATTATAGCGCGGCGATGTCTCTTCTTTTGTTACACTATAATAAAGAGGTATAGTGACCTTTGCCTTGTCGGGGAATAACTTGCCAAGCTCGAAGTTTGCCGTCAGGCTGTATGTCTTGTAGTCATCGGTGGAACGCTGGGATATACCTTCCTCTATGCCACCGAAACCGTCGGTCATTATCTTTCCTGTAAGGTTGATGGTGGCAAAGTCGGAAAGCTGCATGTTCAACGCTCCCGAGGCTGCCCATCCGCCCTTGTTGTTGAATTCCTTCAGACGCATCTCGTTGACCCACACCTCGCCCGACTTGGCTGTTGTGGCAAGGTTTCTCACACCGATAATCATCGTCTTGACCTCGCCGAGTGAGGGGTTGCCCATTACGCTTATCCTGTTGTTGGGCTTGTCGCCGTCATATACCGAGTACTCCTTTACATAGGCGGCTTCTCCTGCCGCCTTCTGCTTGTTGCGCTCTTTCTTCAGAGATGTGAACTTGTCAAGCGGTATGTCAAGCATGTTCTCTTCGGGCCATACCGCAACCCTACCCTCATGGGAATCACTGTAGTGGTTCTCGGGGGTGAGTTTCAGGGGTACCTCATATTCATAATAGTTGTTCTTGTAGTCGCTGCCAAGGCGCACAAACACTGCCAACTGGTTGTCCTGAAGGTTGGTGGTATTCTGCTGCAAGGCATTCGCATGCACAAACATCTGCAGACGTTTGTACTGGCGTAGGTCGAGGTTGGTGTTCTTATACACTGCCTTGGACTCTCCCTTGGCAAGCTGCTTGACGATGAAGCCGAGAGCCTGCTCGTTGTCTTCAACAAGCTGTGGCTGAGACGGATCGGTAACACGGCTGATACCCGGCGGAAGGACGTAGTTGACGGGGAGCTTGTCGGTATGCTCCTCGATGTTCACATTGGTTGTCTCGAGTTCCCCGGTTGATGTGGTTGCGGCATTTGAGAGGTTCTGCTCGTAGGTGCGCCATTCACCTCTGACAAGGTCAAGGCTGCCGAAGCGAAGAACTATCGGTTTTTCCCATCCGGTAAGGAACATACGCATGAAGCGCACGCTCGACAAGTCGCTTATAGAACCGACTTTCTCGCGGTCGGGAGAATTGAGGGGAATACGGAACTTATACCATTTCACATTCTCCTTACTACCGTTGCGCAATGGGGCTAACGACTCACGTATTTCGGCAAGGTAGTTAAGACCGACACGGCTTTCGTCAAGATCCTCGGGACGTATGCTCACCCTATACTGATAATAACGCTCGTATTCATTTAGCGTATAGTCCTGGTTGATGTCCTCCACGTCGGGGGTTGTCTTGTAGGATGTGTCATACGACTCGGTGTTGTTGTCGTTGTCGGGAGAGTTGCCCTGCGGGTTGTTGATACGCTTGTAACGTTCGAGGATAGATGCCTTGCGGTCGTCGAGGTCTGTACCACGGCTGTAATGATAGTTATCATTTGCAGGGTCATTTGTCCATGCTTGCTTAAGACTGTCGTTGGCAAGTGTCTGAACGAAGTTGTTGAAGTCCTGATAGGGGTCAAACATTCGCTCTTCCTCGTCGTTCAAACCATTTAGACCCACGTCTTGCTTCTCTCTCGAACCGGCTGTTGTGGCGAAGGCGTATGTCTGTGTGGCCTGAACAGGTATCTTACCCCACTGCGTGGTGGTGAAACTGCTTGTACCATCCACTGGCATACCGCTTTCATAATATTTCTTACCGTCGCGAAGGATATCCTCGCTGATTTCTCCAAGGTTAATATACAAATCACCACCATAACTGGAGGCATCCGGACTGTTGCGCGAATATATAAACGGGTCGAGCAACCAGAATTCCACATACTCGATGTTTGCCTGCTCGAAATCGTTGGTTTCCAACTTTCTCATCATTCCGCCCCATTTCTTGTCAGGCTGAGGAAGTGAACCGTCGGGATTAAGACTTGTGGAGAAGTTATAAGGGCCACGCTCTGTGGGATAATAGGCGAGGTTGAGGATAGACAGGGTTGACGTTGCTCCGCTGTATGTGCTCTGCTGGCGGTTAGGATAAAGCTCACTGACATATATCTCCCTGACATAGTGGTTGGAAAGTTGCTCAAGGTCGCTCTTGATATGAGCAGGAGTAAGTGACGATGAACGATAGGTGAAAAGAGGGTCGATGGTGTACCATGCCAATTGTGCCCTGTTAAAACCGCTCGAGAGGGTTGTCTTGTCGCTGCTTTCAGAGAACATGGAAGGTACACTTGACAGTACCCAAGACTTGGGTTGGGACACGTCGATTCCGTTCTTCGTGTTCTCGAAGTCATCAATATATGAGGCATCGTCCTGCACACCGCTTGCCTGACCGGCAATAAGTTGAGCAAACTCGCCTGTGAAGGATATGTTGGAGGGCTGGGTAAGGTGCAGGAAGGGCAGTTTGTCGAGCATGTCGGTGAGCCATTGGCTCTCCTGCTTCCAGTTGACATTCATGCCCCAAAGCATATTGTTGAGGGGCTCGCTGCCCATTGCCACCTTGGAGGTGAGGGTCTGCTCATATACACGCTGCAACGTACCACTCAACTGGAAGTTCTTGGTGAAATCATACTCCCAGTTTATTCCGTAGAAAGTTTTTCTCTGCATACCGTAGTCACTGTTGCTCTCCAAAGACACGTTGACGGCTGTTCCGGCATCAATGATGCTCTGATTGAGAATGGTTACTTCACCTGCTGAATAATCAACGCTATAGTCGGAACCTTCGGTAAGGGTTACTCCTCCTGCAGTAACTACAACTGAACCTCGCGGAACATTATATGCTCCCAATGATATGACACCTGCTGACGAACCCTTAAACTGTCCCGTCAGCTCAAACTTGTTCTTCTCGGCAATTTGTTTAGCCGCTGTCTTCGTAGTGTCATACAATTCCGTAAAGGCATATTTCTCTGCTCTGTCCATTGATACTCCCTTGGAGACAAGATAGTCTAAAAGATACTGTCCAAAGGGCTCTGCCTTGGGGAAGAATACACGACCGTTGCTCACGGTATATCCTTCAACATAATCGAAATAGCCGTTGGGGTTCGCCTTGTTGTTATTGTCAAGGCGGTCGGCTCCCAAGGCACGGATGAGAATCGTGTTTTTGGTTTGGGGCTCAGGGATATATGTCAGATAAACACCCGTAGTGTCACTCTGGTATTTAACATCGAGCCTGAACTTCGTCTTCTCTATGTTCTGGGCAAGATAATAGACGTTTTTCATCATCAGACGCCAGTTTGACATCATGGGTGACGTACCGGTGTTCTTCAACGACTTCACAAACAGGGCCTCCGAGGTATTGGTATTGTCGGAGGCAAACTCACCCACCTGATAGGTAACACCGCCGTAGGTGTATTCAAAAGCAACTGCCAACACCTGGTCGGTCTGAAGTGTGGTCTTCAGACTGACATATCCCAATGCACTGTTGAGGGTATATTCCGAAGAGGTGAGCAGACGTGCACTCTGGACCTTTTCATAATCCACGCCTCCGGTGAATCCTCCTATTCCATCCAGCACTGTATTGGTCTGGTCGATGTCGCGGGCTGCTGCGTACTGTGTCACCATCGCTGAATACTCACTGTTGGCATCATTGCTCGGCACTACATCTCCCTTACCTCCCCACATCGGGTTGCCAAGGTTACTGCCCTCGCCCAAGTCGGCAAGAGCCACGATATTACGGGTATTGCTCGTTGTTCCGGTTTTGTTTGTCACCCATATCTCAACACGGGTGATTTTGACTCCTGTCATTAAGTTTGGCAGTGTTGACATCGCCTGGTCGTATTTCTTGCGGAAATAATGGCTTAGGAAGAAGTGACGGTTCTCCTCATAGTCTGCTACGTTGATTTCGAACGGTGTGGTCTGGGTGCCGCCCTTTGAACTGACACTCTTGGAGGTTGACTTCTTCTGCGATACGACTGTCTGTAATTTCAACTTACCAAACTGCATGTCGGTTCTGATACCAAAAAGCGACGAGGCACCGGTGACAAGGGATGAATTTGAGGGGAATGATACATTTCCCGCCTCAACGAGTTTGATAATCTCGTCTTCCTTGCCTTCATATTTGAGCTTGATATTCTTGGTGTCGAAGTCGAAAGTGGCATCGGTGTTGTAGTTAAGGCTCATATTCACCTTGTCGCCTACCTTTCCCGTAAGGTTGAGGTTGACCTTCTCGTCAAAGTCGAATGCCGTGGTTTTACGGTTGCGCTCGGGCAACGAGGGATTATCAACGTTCTTCTTGTTAATTCCCAATTTCAATTCCGCTGTTCCCTGGGTCTTGATTCTCACACCGCCAGGACCGAATATTTTCTCGGCAGGACCAAGGTCAAAGTGCATATCGGTAAAATCGAACTTCTCCTTTCCCTTATTCTCAAACTCTGTGGCGTTCTTTGACTTGAAGAATTCATCCAATGCCTTCTTCTCACTCCACTTCTGATATTCTTCGGGAGTCATCATCACTGGAGAATTAAGATAAGAATCGCCTATCTTTGAACCTATGTAATATACGTTGAGCGAGTCATCATATACTACCTCCTGCTTAATGTTATCGGGCATAGAGAGGTCGAGAGGCGAACGGCGCAGGTCGCTCTGACTGGTTGGAACGGTCTTCTGAATCTTCCATCGTGAATGGAGCAGGGAGTCGGGAATAACATCATTCGAAGAAATGACAGGCTGCTCCTTGACAGCATCGTTACGGGCTGTCTTGTCATCCTGAGGAGGCACGGCCAGTGCACACACACTAAGGAGAACTACTATGGCTATAACTAGTCTTGTCTTCACTTAATCTGCTTCAATGCGAGTTTGATAACTTCTTCGACAGGGGCGTCAGGACGTTCCTGAAGAATGGAAACAACAACTTTCTGAGAAGGTGCAGGCGAGAAACCAAGCATGGTAAGGGCACTCACCGCCTCGTCCTTCACCTGATTGTTTACAGGTGACTGAATACTTCCTCCGGCTGGTATCTCTTCGGCAATGCCGAGGGTCACAATCTTGTCCCTCAAATCGACAATAATGCGTTGAGCGGTCTTCAGACCAATACCCTTTATACCCTTTATTAACTTCTCATTTCCCGTGGAGATACTGTTGCACAACTCTGAAGGAGACATTGAGGAAAGTACCATACGAGCTGTGTTCGGACCAATACCCGACACTGTTATCAGCAACTGGAATAACTCACGCTCCTTCTTGCTTACAAATCCATAAAGCACGTGAGCATCTTCACGTATCGCCTCAAAGGCGTAGAGCTTCACGGCCTTCTTTCCCTGAATGGCGGAATAGGTGTTGAGAGATATGTTCATCGCATATCCAACACCACCGGCTTCCACTACTGCCATCGCTGGACTCAGGTCGGCAAGTTCACCTTTTATATATTCTATCATGTCTGTTTTCTATTTTAATAATGTGATACAATAAAAAAAACGCATTTTACTTACAATTTATTGTATTTAAGGCTAAAAAAATGTGGATTTATACAAATCTGCATTTATTTATCATTTTTTTCTTGCAATTTGAACGATATTCCAACGAAAATGTGTAATTTTGCAACCGCAAAGTCAAACGTAATATTAAAAAAAGATATAGAAGAATGAAAAAAATCAAAGCAGCCGTAGTTGGATACGGCAACATCGGACGTTACACCGTCCAGGCACTTGAAGCTGCCAATGACTTCGAAATTGCCGGTATAGTTAGACGCAATGGAGCTGAGAACAAACCTGCTGAGCTTGCTCAGTATGAGGTGGTAAAAGACATACGTGAACTAAAGGATGTTGACGTCGCCATCCTTTGTGCCCCTACTCGTTCGTGCCCGGATTTCGCAAAGCAGATTCTTCCTCTCGGTATAAACACAGTTGACAGCTTCGACATCCACACAAGCATCCTCGATTACCGCAATGAACTGATGCCTATATGTCGAGAGAACAACACTGTTTCGGTTATCGCAGCAGGATGGGATCCCGGTTCTGACTCTGTGGTGAGAACTTTGATGCAAAGCCTTGCTCCAAAGGGACTTAGCTATACTAACTTTGGTCCAGGAATGTCTATGGGACACTCTGTTTGTGTGCGTTCAAAGGAGGGAGTAAAGAATGCACTTTCAATGACTATTCCTCTTGGTGAGGGAATCCACCGCCGAATGGTATATGTGGAACTTGAGGAAGGATACAGACTGGAGGATGTCACAAAGGCCATCAAGGCTGACCCCTACTTCTCAAACGATGAAACTCACGTGTTCCAGGTGGCTTCTGTTGACGATGTACGTGATATGGGTCATGGTGTAAACCTTGTGCGCAAGGGTGTGAGTGGACAAACTCAGAATCAGCGTCTTGAGTTCAACATGAGCATCAACAACCCCGCCCTTACTGGTCAGGTTCTCGTCAACGTGGCTCGTGCCTCTATGCGCCAGCAGCCTGGATGCTACACCATGATTGAGATTCCTGTTGTTGATTTCCTGGAAGGAAATCGCGAAGACCTAATCGCCCACTTAGTATAATTCAGATAGCAGCAAAATGGCCCATGCCTCTCCGCATGGGCCCCTATAAAAACCCCTACCTACCCCTACAAAACCCCACCACCCCTACAAAAACCCACTACCCCTACAAAAACCTACCTACCCCTACAAAACCCCACCACCCCTACAATTCATTAAATTCCCCCAAACAAAACATAATTTTCTTTAATAAATAAGGTCAATCTATCTTTTTTATGTAAATTTGTAGGCTGATTGATGCAAGATTTGCAATAAATGCCGCATTATTTCAATAAACATACGATAAAAGATAATTATGGCGATATGAAAAAGATACTGACTATACTCGTTGTAGGAATTATATTTCTACCACTCGCATTAGATGCGCAGAACTATTCTTCTTTGTGGAAACAGGTGAAAACTGCACAGGACAAAGATCTGCCGCAAACGGAGTATGACTTGCTTATACAGATTGCTGACAAGGCTGAGGTGGATAAGGATTACGGACAACTGTTAAAGGCGAAAATACAAGCTCTTAATGCTATTACTGTCATTAATCCTGACTCGCTGATGCCCGCCTTAAAAAGAATTGAAGCATCATACAACAGCACCAACAACAAGGTGATGAAGTCTGTTTACGCTGCCATTCTATATAAGCTATACAACGGAATGAACAAAACGGACGTGGAGAAAGATTCTGAAGCTAAGGCTAAGATGTATCGCAAGGCGGCCATCAACGACGTGCAACTTCTTGCAAAAACCAAAGCCGGATTGTTATCTCCATTTGTTGTGGAAGGGACAAATGCGAACATATTCGGTGGTGACTTGTTAAGCGTCATAGGAAATGAGACAGAACAGTATATGCCTCTCTATGAGTATTACAACAAGAACGGAAACCGCCGCGCGGCATGTATTTCCGCATTGAAATACGTACAAAAGGAAATCAAGGAAAACACAGGTCAATATATCGTGAGGAAATCGCCACTGGTTTTCGCTCTCGACTCCATACTACATGTTTACGAAGACATTGACGTTGCAGGTGAGGTGGCAATGGCAAGATACGATGCCATGAGCAAATGTAAGGATGTAACTACCGAAGAGCTGATTGGGTATATTCATTACGCCCTTGACAAATGGGGGGAGTGGCAAGGAATGGGGCACCTCAGACATGCAGAAAAAAAACTTACGCGATCTATGTTCACTGCAGAAGTGCCAAGAAGCGTAATAAGATCGGGAATGGATGTATGGGCTATACTTAAGAATGTCAGGAACGTGAACACCGTGACAATGAACTTGTATAAAGTGGATATTGACGGTAGAAGAAACTATTCTCCTGATAACGCCAATGACTTCAAATTCATAAAGTCAAGGATGTCTGATTATCCAATACAGACCAAAACTGCCAACTTCGGAGGAATACCGAATTATGAGATTATTAAGAATGACTCCATAAAGATTGACGCTCTGCCAAAGGGAGCATACCTTGTGGAGTTCTCTACAAACCCAGTCACTGAAACTAAGCGAATTATCCTATGGGTCAGCGACATCACTACAATTACACAATCACTTCCAGGTAAAAAAATCAAGTTCGTTGTGGTCAATTCTACTACTGGACACCCCATTGGCGGAGCCAAAATTGATGTCAGCACATATTCGTCCAAAAACAAGACGGTGACTCTCACATGTGATAACAACGGCGAGGTTATCTACCAACTGCCAAGCAAGACATCCCTGAAATACTATACATACACCGACAACGACAAGGCTTGTCTGAACAGCTCGGCGTGGAGCGATTTTAACTATAATGACTCAGAAGGCAAGGAAGAGGAAAACATCAACATTTTTACTGACAGGGGTATTTATCGTCCTGGACAAAAGGTGAAAGTGGCTGCTATTGTATATGCCAAGGACTCGTGGACGAAGGCTCATTCACTTGAAGGCAAAAGTTTAACTCTCGAACTGCGCGACACCAACAATAATATCATTGACGAGCAGGAAGCCACGACTGACAAATTCGGCACCATGAGCGTTGAATTCAATCTGCCGGAGAGCGGAATGTCGGGATCGTATTTCATAAGGACAAGAGGGTATATTAAAAGAATACGTGTGGAGGAATATAAACGACCGACTTTCAAGGTGGAATTTCCAACTGTAAATACCAAGTATCAGGGGGGGGACACTCTAAGTGTTAAGGCTAAGGCATTGTCATACGCAGGAGTACCTGTGCAAGGGGCAAAGGTAAAATACCGAGTGGTGCGCCGTCCGTCCCTGTGGTGGTGCCCTTGGTACTCCAAAAATACTGCTAACAAGACTATTAAAGAGGAAGAGACCATCACCGACGGTGACGGATTTTTCGATGTTTCCGTACCACTCGTTATGCCAAATGACGGAAATATCAGAATGTTCTACAACTTCGCAGTGGAGGCTGACGTTACTGATATAAGCGGCGAGACTCAAAGCGGCGAAATGGTCATTCCTTTGGGCAACAAAAATACTGCCATAAGCAGCAACATTGCTGAAAAAGAACTGGGGGACAGTCTCAAGAGCGTAACAGTTTATCTCAAGAACCAGGCTGGAATAGATGTCAACACTTCCGTGAGAATGAGAATCGACGAAGGTGAATGGCTCGAAGGACGCACAATGACTCCTATCCTGTTACCAGCGAAACTGGTTTCAGGGAAACACTCTCTGTATGCTCTATGCGACAGCGACACTCTCAGACAGGAGTTCATCGTTTTTAACCTCGACGACAAGACTCCATGTACCGACACTGACGAATGGTTCTATGTGTCTGCCGATCATTTTGCCGACCATAACAGTATCGTGACTTTGCAGGCTGGTTCATCAAGGAAGGACATTCATGTTGTATATAGCATAATATCAGGCAACAAGGTGCTTGAGAGCGGGCGTGAGAGTATAAGCAACGCTCTCATCAACCGCACATTCAAATACAAGGAGGCATATGGAAACGGACTGCTCCTCACTTACGCATGGGTCAAGGACGGTATATTGCATAGTTTTTCACAGACTATACAAAGACCTATACCAGACAATAAGCTTCAGATGAAATGGACAACTTTCAGAGACAGACTGGTGCCAGGACAAAGCGAACAGTGGACAATGAGCATCCTCAACGCAAAGGGCAAACCTGCTGATGCCCAGATGATGGCTACCCTCTACGATGCTTCGCTCGACCAGATTATGAAGCACAACTGGTATGTCAACGTAAGCCTTTGGACTCCCATGCCATATACGTCATGGGAAACGGCATTCCGCGGAAGGTTATCTCTTTCCGGTTGCGCAAAACTGGCGAAAATGAATTTCACCCAACTTAGATTGTCTGAGTTTGACCCGGAATTGTTCACTACAAAAACGAAATACTCTTACTCGCCGCTAATGAGAAAGACAATGGTAGGCAGTATGAACAAGAGTATGGTTGAGCTCGCAGCAACTGGTGTGGAGAAATATGAATCGAAGATATTTAATCATGTAGTAAAAGAAGCGGCTATGGCTGTATCCGATGAAGCTGCACAAGAGGAAAAGAGTGCTTTTGCACAAGAGAAAGGAAAAGAGGAGGTCATCCGTGAGAATATGAACGAGACTGCGTTCTTCTTCCCAAACATCATTGCTGACAAGAAAGGCAATGCCATCATTTCATTCACACTGCCCGAGACTCTTACTTCATGGCGTTTTATCGGACTGGCACATACACAAGACATGTCTTACGGTATGCTCGAAGGCGAGACCGTGGCACAAAAGGAAGTCATGGTACAGCCAAATATGCCAAGATTCGTGCGAATGGGCGACAATACTACTATCGCTGCAAAGATATTCAATACAGGAAATGCCCCTGCCAGGGGAGACGTACGAATTGAGATGTCTGACCCCGAAACCGGAAAGGTGTTCTTGACTAATACTAAACCGTTCAACGTGGAACTCAACAAGACTACAGCGGTCGTTTTCGACTTTGCCCCTACTGCCTCTACACCATCACTTGTGGTATGTAAAATTGTGGCTAACGGCATAAGCGATAACGGACATAGTTTCTCGGACGGAGAACAGAATTATCTGCCCATACTTCCAAATAGGGAGATGGTGACTGAGACAGTGTCATTTACACAGATTGACAAGGGGATTAAGGAAATCAACATCGACAAATTGTTCCCCGTTAAGGACAATACAGCCAAACTGACAGTGGAATATACCAACAACACTGCTTGGATGATGGTTCAGGCACTGCCTTACATAGGTTCTGCACGCGACAACAACGCCATCGACCAAAGCACAGTGTTATATACAAACGTTCTCGGAAGGCATATAGCGGAAAGCAACCCGCGTATTCGTTCTACATTCAACTTATGGAAGGAAGAGGCACGCAACGGAGGCGAGTCGCTTCACAGCAGTCTAAACCGCAATGCAGAACTGAAGGCTCTTTTAATCAGCGAAACGCCATGGATGACTGCCGCTGACAAGGAAGAAGACATAAAGCGCTCACTCGGCGACTTCTTTGATGACAACACCATGAATGCACGTATCTCATCTGCTGTTGACAAACTCTCGAAACTACAAAACACTGACGGTTCGTGGAGCTGGTGGAAAGGCATGAATGGTTCTGCATATATGACTGCACAGATTCTTCAGACCCTTGCGCGTATGGAATTCATGACTGGCGAGAATGCAGACACCAAGGAGATGAAGACTGCTGCTGCCGCTTTCCTCGACAAGGAGATTGTCAAGGATGTCAAGGAGATGAAGAAGAGTAAGCTACCATCCTTCTCGTCAATACATCTTCAGTATCTATATGCCAATGCTATTGACGGACGAAAACTGCAAGGAGAAACGAAAGCTGCTTCTGATTATCTCATCTCACTTATGAAGAAGAAAATAAAAGACCAAACCATATACGAAAAGGCTATGACGGCTGTCATTCTCGCCAGAAACGGCGAGAAGAAACTGGCTGCAGAATATGTCAGAAGTCTCAAGGAATACACTACATATAAAGAAGATATGGGAAGGTTCTTTGAAACACAACGAGCCTCTTATTCATGGTGCGACTATCGTATTCCTACACAGGTGGCTACCATCGAGGCGTTATCTCTTGTATCTCCTAACGAGATAATGACTATTAATGAAATGCAACGTTGGCTGATTCAGGAGAAACGCGGACAAATGTGGGACACTCCTATTAACAGTGTGAATGCTGTTTTCGCTTTCCTTATGTCATCTGCTGATATGCTGGCACCCAAGGAAGAGACCGTAATATCTATCGATGGCAAAAAGCTCAATATGCCAAAAGCCACTGCCGGTATGGGATATGTAAAGACTGCCACCACGGTGGACAGGAAAATGAAAACCATTTCGTTCAACAAGTCTTCTGAAGGTACGGCATGGGGGGCTTTGTATGCCCAGTATATGGAAAAATCAACAAATGTAAGAAAGAGCAGTCAGGGACTTAGCGTAAAACGTGAAATCATTCTTCCCGATGGAGGTTTAATGGTTGGCGCAAGGGTGAAAGTGAGAATCACTGTCACATCTGACCGCGACCTAGACTTCGTGGAAATTGTTGACCGTCGTGCTGCCTGTATGCAGCCTGTGGAACAGCTCACAGGATACAGAAACGGTGCATACTGCTCGCCGAAGGACAATACCACCAATTTCTACCTCAACTCTATGCCCAAAGGCAAACGAGTGATAGAAACGGATTATTATATCGACCGCACCGGCACTTACCAAACCGGCACTTGTTCGGCACAATGTGCCTATAGCCCGGAATTCAGCGCAACGGCAGCGGGAGAGGAATTACAAATTAAAAATTAAAGATTAAGAATTAAAAATTAATAATTAAGAATTAAGAAAATATGAATATAAAAGACATTCTTCAATTCCTCCCCTCGGGGAGGTTAGGAGGGGGCCTCGGGGGCTTCAAGGGCTTCGGGGGCATAGTGTTATCCTTTCTCGCCCTACCCATCTCTGCCCAGAAACTGCAGGTAATTGACAATACCATCGACTGCGGAAAAGTAGAGTATAACAAACCAGTTACTGCCACTTTCAAAATGAAAAACAAAGGCAGCAAGCGACTTACCATATCCGATGTGAGGGTGAGCTGCGGATGTATATCAGCCGAATATCCCCAAAGTGAGATACCAGCTGGAGATAATTTTGAACTCAAAATAACATACGACGCACGACAACTTGGTCATTTCTACAAAGAGGCTTGCATCTATTCCAATGGCACAAAAGAACCGGTTTACCTCACTATGACTGGTATCGTCAAGGAAGAGGTGAAAGACTACTCAAAGGCCTACCCTTATAAGGTGGGAGATATTAGGGTAGATAAACTCGACCTCGAATTTGATGATGTCAATCGGGGAGATATGCCTATTGAAGTGATAAATATTGTCAATGAAGGCTCTGCAATTCTTGAACCTAATCTCATGCATCTGCCTTCCTATCTCACAGCTGAATCATCTTATGAGTATCTGAGACCGGGAGAAAAGGGACAGATTGCAGTTACACTACACTCCGACCGCATACATGATCTCGGAATAACCAGGACCACACTTCATCTTGCCAACCGAAAGGGCGACACCGTAAGTCCAGACAACGAGGTTAACGTTTCTGCTGTTCTTCTACCATCATTCTCACAATTGACGGAAACTGAACTGCTCAATGCTCCAAGCATTTCCCTCTCGGAAGAAGAAATCACGATGGACTTCAACAATAAGGATAAACTTTCCACTAAAGTGGAAATAACTAATACCGGTAAATCCCTACTCGTCATCCGTTCTCTCCACATGTACTCGGATGCACTGCGGGTGACACTGGGTAAATCCGAACTTGCCCCAGGCCAAAAGACCACTCTCAAGATAACTGCAGAACACAACCTCATGTCCAAGGCCCGAACACAACCTCGTGTCCTCATGATTACCAACGACCCCAACAAATCAAAGGTCGTCATAAAAATAAAACAACTTTAAAACAACTTTAAAAATGGAACACCCGGAAAACAGCAGCGAATACAAGGCTCTCACCGTCAATGACGGCGTAGCACAACCATCTATAGTGAACCCATACCTCAACCGCTCGCGTTTCAAGCGTCGAGAACTTACTGTAAACGATATGGTTGAAGGTATAGTGAAAGGCAACGTGACTATCCTCAGTCAGGCTGTCACCCTCATCGAGAGTGTCAATCCACAACATCAGGCCAAAGCTCAGGAGGTGATAGAGAAATGCCTACCTTATAGCGGAAACTCAATACGCATTGGCATCAGTGGTGTGCCAGGAGCTGGTAAATCCACATCCATCGATGAATTTGGCACTTACGTTCTAAACACCTACGGCGGAAAACTCGCCGTACTCGCCATCGACCCGTCGAGTGAACTCTCCAAAGGTAGTATCTTAGGAGACAAGACACGTATGGAGAAACTGTCCCAGCATCCTAAGTCATTCATACGTCCCAGCCCATCTGCGGGAAGTCTTGGCGGTGTGGCTCGTAAGACTCGAGAGACTATTATTCTATGTGAAGCTGCCGGATTCGACAAAATCTTCGTAGAGACTGTCGGGGTTGGTCAGAGCGAGACTGCTTGTCATTCCATGGTTGACTTCTTCCTGCTCATTCAGCTTGCCGGCACCGGCGATGAACTCCAAGGTATCAAGCGCGGTATTATGGAGATATCTGACGGTATATGCATCAACAAGTGCGATGGCGAAAACGTTGATAAATGTCACCTTGCCGCCACCAGCTTCCGCAATGCCCTCCACTTCTTCCCCCAACCTGAAAGTGGTTGGACCCCGAAGGTATTATGCTACAGCGGATTCTATGGCACTGGCATCAAGGAGATTTGGGACATGGTGTATGAATATATTGATTTCGTGAAGCATAACGGATATTTCCAGTACCGCCGTAACGAGCAGAGCAAGTATTGGATGTACGAGAGTATCAATGAGCATCTCCGCTCCAATTTCTATCGCAACGACACCATCCGTCCGCTTCTGAAAAAGGCAGAATCAACTGTCCTCGCCGGCGAGAAAACAAGCTTCACCGCCGCCGCCGACCTCCTGAATATCTATTTCCAAAATCTAAGGAATTAACCCCCTACATCACCTACACCCCCTACCCCCCTACATCACCTACATCACCTACATCACCTATACCCCCTACAAAAAAAAATGCAAATAGAAATCGATAATAGCAGTGGTTTCTGCTTCGGAGTGACCACTGCCATCAAAAAAGCCGAAGAAGAGCTTGCCTCAGGCAAGACTCTCTATTGTCTTGGAGACATAGTACACAACAGTATGGAATGTGAGCGTCTCAAACGACTGGGACTCATCACCATCAACCATGATGACATGAGAAAGCTCCAAGGAGTCAAGGTCTTGCTTAGAGCACATGGAGAGCCTCCCTCCACCTACGAGATAGCACGACAGAACAATATAGAGATTATTGATGCGACATGCCCTGTGGTACTACAGTTGCAACGTCGCATCAAGCAACAATATGACAGTTTTCCTAATGCACAGATTGTAATCTTTGGAAAACCAGGGCATGCTGAAGTGCTCGGACTTGTGGGACAAACAGAAAGCAAGGCTATTGTCATCGCTAACTTTGAAGAAGTGAAAAAACTCGACTTCTCACGCGACATCTACCTGTACTCGCAGACAACAAAATCACTCGACGAGTTCCACCGTATCATAGAGTATATCCAGCAACACATATCTCCGCAAGCCACATTCCGGAGTTTCGACACCATCTGCCGACAGGTTGCCAACAGAATGCCTAACATCTCTACATTCGCCACACGCCACGACCTCGTTCTCTTCGTGTGCGGAAGAAAGAGCAGCAACGGCAAGGTATTGTACAACGAATGCAAGAGTGTCAACCCCAACAGTCACCTTATAGAGAAACCCGAGGATATTATGAAAGAATGGCTTGAAGGAGTCAACACCGTGGGCATCTGCGGTGCCACCAGCACACCAAAGTGGCTGATGGAACAATGTCGCGATGCCATTATATCATAGGCAATTCCTAATTATTTCTTTACCACCGGCTCACAAGTGACATTCACTCCAAGTTTCTTGAATATCTTGCGGTCAACCTCCGAGAGCATTACGGTACAATGAACTTGGCATCCGCGAAGCTTCGGCAACTGTTCCAAGGCCTGACGGCAACGCTCATCGACATTTGACAATACCGACAGTGCTACCAATACCTCATCAGTATGCAGACGGGGGTTGTGACCGCCAAGATAGTTCACCTTAGTATATTGTATAGGTTCAATCATCGACTGCGGAATGAGCTTGGTCTCGTGGTCAATGCCTGCAAGATACTTGGTTACATTCAGTAGCAAGGCTGCGCTGCATCCTAACAGGATACTTGAATGGGCTGTGATGATAGTACCGTCTTCCAGTTCTATGGCAGATGATGTGTGACCGGTTCTCTTCAGACACTCCTTGGCTGCAATAGTTGTACGACGGAAACATGTGTTTATCTTCGCCTGGTTGAACAGTATCTGTATCTTGCTTATCTCTGCCTCGTTGCAGGCTCCGTTTGCCAACTTATTGGTGGCATCGTAATAGCGGCGCACAATTTCGTTCTTCGAAGCCTCGCAGCACACTTCGTCATCGGAGATACAGAATCCAACCATGTTCACACCCATGTCTGTGGGCGACTTGTATGGATTATTACCGTAGATACCTTCGAAAAGGGCATTGAGCACAGGGTATATCTCAATGTCCCGGTTGTAGTTGATGGCAATCTTGTTATAAGCCTCCAAATGGAACGGGTCTATCATGTTCACGTCATTGAGGTCGGCTGTAGCTGCCTCGTAGGCAATGTTCACGGGATGCTTCAACGGGAGGTTCCATACAGGGAAGGTCTCAAACTTGGCGTATCCGGCTCTCACGCCACGCTTGTTCTCATTATATAGTTGACTAAGACAAACTGCCATCTTGCCGCTTCCAGGTCCTGGAGCAGTGACAATAACCAACGGACGTTCGGTCTTAACATAGTCATTCTTACCGAATCCCTCGTCTGAGGCAATGAGTGCCACGTTGTGGGGATAACCCTCTATGAGATAGTGGCAATAGGTCTTTATACCATCGCGCTCAAGACGCTGACGGAAAGCCATGGCAGCCGGCTGACCGTTATAATGGGTAATGACCACTGAACCCACCATAAATCCCCTGTTCTGGAATTCGCTGCGCAGACGCAGCACATCCTCATCATAAGTGATGCCAAGGTCGGCACGTTGCTTGTTTTTTTCAATATCGGCGGCACTGATAACTATCACTATCTCTATACTGTCACTGATTTTCTGGAACATCCTCAACTTACTGTCCGGTTGGAATCCGGGCAGCACCCTGCTGGCATGATGGTCGTCAAACAATTTACCTCCCAGTTCGAGATAGAGTTTTCCGTCGAACTGTGAGATTCTTTCCTTGATGTGTTCAGACTGGATAGTCTGATATTTCTCGTTGTCAAATCCTATTTTCATTTCTTTTTCGGTTTTTTGAGCTGCAAAGTTACGTTTTTCCTATGAAACGACAAAAAATCATCCATTCCTAATATGTTTTTTTAACATAAATAATGAATAAATTTATTCCAATGTTATCATATTCCCTACTGTATTTTTTATCTTTTTCATGGACGTACGTCTATAGGGTGCTTAGACGTACGTTCAAAGGGTCTATGCACGTACGTCCTGAGGGGGTAAGGACGTACGTCCTGAGGATGCTTGGACGTACGTCCATAGAACCTTTGAACGAGCTTGAACGGGAATGAACGAAACCTGCGTGGACTGTACTGATTCTGAACATTTTTTCAACGAGAATGAATGTATATGCTGTTATTCCTGTTTAGCTGCAAATGCCATACTATGGGATATAAAAAAACCTTGGTCACATGAACCAAGGTTTTCACTTTGTGGGCGCTGAGGGATTCGAACCCCCGACCCTCTGCTTGTAAGGCAGACGCTCTGAACCAACTGAGCTAAGCGCCCTATCGCTTGTTTGCGGGTGCAAAGGTACAACATTTTTTTGAACCCACCAAATATTCAAGCTATTTTTAACTTCAATTAACCATTCAGTTAGCTTCACAAAGTTTTTTTATCAAACACAGAGATACAAAGGCACAGAATTTACAACTCTCTGTTTCTTCATGAAACTTAAAAAACGCCTCTGTATCTCCGTGTCTATATGTTCAAATTCAACTATTCGCAGAACCATTACTTGATTATCTGCTCAAGACTGCTTACATTCTTGCGAATTTCGGCATCAGAGAGTGCATAATTCTGCAAGTCGCCACTGATGAAACGGTCGTAGGACGGCATGTCGATAAGTCCATGCCCGGAGAGGTTGAAGAGGATTGTCTTCTGCTCGCCGCTCTCCTTGCATCTCTTGGCCTCGCGGATAGTGGCTGCAATCGCATGACAACTTTCGGGAGCGGGAATGATACCCTCTGTGCGGGCGAAGAGTATTCCGGCTTCGAATGTCTCCAACTGCGGGATGTCAACACCATGCATCATCTTGTCGCGGATTAGCTGACTGACAATACTGCCTGCTCCGTGGTAACGCAAGCCGCCGGCATGGATGTTGGCTGGCTTGAACTCATGACCTAAAGTGAACATCGGGATGAGAGGGGTATATCCAGCCTCGTCGCCGAAGTCATACTGGAAGACACCACGTGTGAGCTTAGGACAACTTGCCGGTTCGGCAGCTATAAACTCAGTGGTCTTGCCGTCGAGGATGTTATGGCGCATGAAGGGGAATGCCAAACCGCCGAAATTACTGCCACCGCCGAAGCAGGCAATCACTATGTCGGGATATTCGCCTGCCATCTCCATCTGCTTTTCGGCCTCAAGACCGATGACTGTCTGATGGAGTGTTACGTGACTGAGCACCGAACCGAGGGTGTATTTGCAATGCGGAGTGGTAGTGGCGAGTTCGACTGCCTCAGAAATAGCCGTACCAAGCGAACCGGGGTGAGTGGGATCAACGGTAAGGATATTCTTTCCGGCACGCGTTGACATCGATGGAGAACCCGTGACTGCGGCTCCGAATGTGCGCATGATAGAAGAGCGATAAGGCTTCTGCTCCATCGTAATCTTCACCTGATAAACAGCAGCATCAAGACCGAATATCTTGGCTGCGTATGATAAGGCTGCACCCCATTGACCTGCACCTGTCTCGGTGGTGACGTTGGTTGTACCCTCCTGCTTGCAATAGTAGCACTGAGGAATCGCCGAATTAATCTTATGACTTCCGAGAGGATTGACACTCTCATTCTTGAAATAGATATGCGCTGGAGTGTCGAGTGCCTCTTCGAGACCGTATGCACGCACAAGCGGAGTAGAGCGGTAGAACTTATACTTTTCCCTCACCTCCTCAGGGATGTCTATCCACGCATGCTCCATGTCAAGCTCCTGCTTGGCACATTCAGATGCAAAGATATGACTGAGGTCATCTGCAGTGAGAACCTCGTGGGTAGCTGGGTTAAGCGGTGGCAACGGTTTGTTGACCATGTCGGCCTGGATATTATACCACTGCTCGGGAATCTGGTTTTCCTCCAGAATGAATTTCTTTTGTCTTGACATATATATTTTTTTTAAAGTTGACAAGTTGACAAGTTAACAAGTTGACGAGTTCACAAGTTGATTGTTTTGCACGTCATTGTTGATTTATTGGGTGCAAATATACCACTTTTTCTTCTTAAAACAAAATAAATCGCAAATTATTTTGCCATGTCTATAAAAAACCGTAACTTTGTGGCGTAAATTATAAAGAATATGGACATAACCGAAAGATTTTTAAACTACACTAAGTTTGACACACAGTCGGCAGAGGACAGTTCTACCGTCCCAAGTACCGACAAACAACTCGTTTTTGCCGAGTATTTAAAGAAGGAACTCGTGCGCGAGGGATTCGACGATGTAAAACTCGACGACAAGGGTTATCTGTACGCTACCCTAAAATCCAACATGGGCAAACAGAAAGTGCCCACCATCGGATTTATCAGTCACTATGACACGAGTCCCGACTGCTCAGGCGCCAATATACAGGCGCACATTGTCAATAACTACGATGGCAGCGACATACTGCTCTCAGAAGGCATAGTATCTTCGCCCAAGAAATTCCCCGAACTGCTAAAGCATATCGGCGAGGACCTTATCGTGACCGACGGTCACACACTTCTTGGTGCCGATGACAAGGCTGGCATTGCTGAGATTATACAAGCCATGTGCTACCTGCGCGACCATAAGGAAATAAAGCACGGCGACATACGCGTGGGATTCAACCCCGACGAGGAGATTGGCATGGGAGCTCATCACTTTGATGTAGAGCGCTTCGGATGTGAGTGGGCATACACTATGGACGGTGGCGACGTGGGTGAACTGGAATACGAAAACTTCAATGCTGCAAGTGCCAAGATTACGATACACGGTGTTAGCGTGCATCCCGGATATGCCAAGGGCAAGATGATCAACGCCAACCGTCTGGCAGTGGAACTTGCTTCTCTGTTGCCTGCCGACGAGACTCCCGAGACAACTGAGGGATATGAGGGATTCTTCCATCTTCTCGGAATGAATACAAATACCGAGAAGGCACAACTAACATACATCATCCGCGACCATGACCGCGACAAGTTTGAGGCGCGCAAGCGACTGATGTCAGAATGCGCCAAGAAGATGAACGAGAAATATGGCGAGGGCACTGTGGATTGCGAAATCAAGGACCAGTACTACAACATGAAGGAGATGATAGAGCCTAACATGCACGTCATCGACATCGTTCTCAAGGCTATGCAGGAATGTGGTGTACGCCCGAAGGTACAGCCAATACGTGGTGGCACCGACGGAGCCCAACTGAGCTTCAAGGGTCTGCCATGCCCCAACATCTTCGCCGGTGGTGTCAACTTCCATGGACCTTACGAATTCGTAAGCATCCAGTCGATGCAAAAGGCAATGAACGTGATTATCAAGATATGCGAGATAACCGCGGGGTATAATGATTAATTAAGAATTAAGAATTAAGAATTAAGAATTAAGAGAATATGTCTCTGCATATAATCCTGCGCAGTAATACTATTTTTCTTAATTCTTAATTTTTAACTCTTAATTATTTTCGTTCTTAATTTTTAATTTTAACTGTTACCGATTATTCTCCATATCCTCAATCGTGGCCTTCAGGGCATCTATCTCCATCTGATACATCTCCTGAATACCCTGTATATCGGGTTCTTTCTTCCACTTTGTCCTGCCAATATTCAGCGTCAAACCTAACTCTATGTTCATCGAGTGATCGTGTTTTGTCTTTAGTGCGACGGCATCGGTAATATTACCATAGTGCTCGCTGCCTCGGTAGTTGATATCGAGGTTCAAATCGAGACGCTTTGACAGTCGGAACTTGTTTACCACTCCCGCCGACACTCCCAACAACGAGGGTGAACCGAGTGACATGCCGCCACCAAGATAAGGTATAAAGTTATACACCCTCTT
Source organism: Prevotella sp. (assembly GCA_022764085.1). Lineage (GTDB taxonomy): Bacteria > Bacteroidota > Bacteroidia > Bacteroidales > Bacteroidaceae > Prevotella. Next base: position 7,278 of record JALERP010000111.1, on the reverse strand, counting down.
TGCATTGTAACCGCAGAGTATTGTGCTGAGATTAAACATCACCTGCTCCTCAACGGCCTTTGCCCTGAAGGCATTGAACTTGGTTCTCACACCGATTGACGGCGAAAACCATTTGCCGAGAGCAAACGACATACCCACCTTGTCAAACTTTGGCATTGTGGCATTTGCTTCAACGAACCAATTAGTCCAAAAGCCATTAGTCACTACTGTATATTTCTTACTTGACAATTCAGACATACCCTCATCGAGTGTCATATCGTCCTGGGCATAAGTACCAGCAGTCATCGCTGCCATTGCCAATATCATAAAAAACTTTTTCATGCCAATATCTTATTAATTCTTAACTCTTAACTCTTAATTCTTAATTCAGCAGCTGCTCAATGTCCCTTTGCGGCAATATGCAAAGTATAGCCTTACCATCGGGAGTGTAGTTGACATTCGAGCAGGAAAAAAGGTCGTTCACCAATGTCTCCATCTCCTGATTGCCCAATACTTCTCCGTAAGTCACAGCAGATTTGCGTGCCATACCCAGGGCAAGAGTGCTGTGTATGTCTGCAGCCGAAGAACTGCCCTTTTCTATTGCATCAGTTACAATCTCATGAAGCATCGATACGCAGTCAATGCCTTCGAATCCTGCCGGCACACCATTCACAGAAAAACTATTGCCACCGAGGTCAGACAAATCAAATCCCACCTTCTTGAGGAAAGGCAGCAACTTAACCACCATCACCGATGTTGACGGTGCGAACTCCACGACTTCGGGGAAGAGCACTTTCTGAGTGCGCGATGCCTCCTGTTCCATCTGCTGCATAAAACGCTCATATCTTATACGTATGTCTGCACGCGTCTGATCTACAATCATCAAACCGCTTTTCACGGCAGTCATCACATACTTTCCCTTATACTGATAGTGGCTGGGGGAACGCTCTTCAGGCGAGAATCCCAATTTTGACTGCACCACCCCATCGCCGGGAATAGTTGAACCGCCATACGCTCCCAACATATCACCTTGAGACTCAAACATTTCCCCCTTCGACTCAAACAGTTCACCCTCCGATATCTGCCTATAATCATCTGTAACAGCACCGTCATGCAGTCCTTTGTACAACTCCTCCCATTTATCAACCACCTTGTCCTTTCGGGGAGCAGTAGATTCGAATGGGTTATAAGCCGCATTGTATTGCGGTTGCGGTGGGGCCACGTTTGTCTCGGGGTCAAACAACGGTATGTCCGGCTGTCCTTCCGTGTCGAAGTCTATTGACGGTATCTCGCAAAACTTTCCAATGCTGTCATTGACAGCAGCTGTCAATATTTGCCATATCGCTTGCTCATTCTCGAACTTTATTTCCGTTTTTGTCGGATGGATATTCACGTCGATGTCTCCTGCCGGTACGGTGAAATATATGAAATACGGCACCTGTGTTCCCACGGCTATCATACGTTCGTAGGCATTCATAACCGCCTTGTGGAAATACGGGTGCTTCATATATCTTCCGTTGACAAAGAAATACTGTTGTGCACCCTTCTTTTTGGCAGACTCAGGCTTACCAACAAACCCCTTGACGGAGCACATCGTAGTTTCCACCTCCACTGGCAAAAGGTCATGGTTGAGACGCTTTCCAAATACGTCCACGATACGCTGCCGCAGTGTACCTGCCTTAAGCGACATCATCTCCTGACCATTGCTATGCATAGTGAAAGCTATATCGGGATAGACCAATGCTATACGTTCGAAGGCGGTCATTATGTTGTTAAGTTCAGTGGAGTTGCTCTTTAGGAATTTGCGTCTTGCGGGGACGTTGAAGAACAAGTTTTCCACCTTGAAGTTACTGCCCACAGGGCAAGCCGTCGGTTCCTGACCTGTAACCTTCGAACCAGAGAGTGCTATCATAGTGCCCAAGTCGCGGTCAGCCATACGCGTGCGTAGTTCTACTTGCGCAACGGCAGCAATCGAAGCGAGGGCTTCGCCACGGAATCCCATGGTATGCAATGCAAAAAGGTCGCCAGCCTGTCTTATCTTCGACGTTGCATGTCGCTCAAATGACAGTCGGGCATCAGTTTCTGACATACCCTTTCCGTCATCGATAACCTGAATCATAGTTCTTCCGGCATCCACCACCAACACATTGATTGTCTTGGCACCGGCATCCACCGCATTCTCCACGAGTTCTTTGATTACCGATGCCGGGCGTTGTATCACTTCACCCGCCGCAATCTGGTTAGCCACCGAATCAGGCAGCAACTGGATTATGTCGCTCATAACTACTATATTATTATTGTTAAGAATTAAAAATTAAGAAAAAATGTATTACTGCATGGATTACTCTACAGAGACATATTCTTTTAACTCTTAATTCTTAACTCTTAATTCTTAATTAACTATCGTTCTCTTCGGCGCCTTGCGCTTTTTCTCCTCTTTGAGTTCCGTACCCTCCTTCTTTCCTCGCCAGTTGAAGATGTCCTCCTTATTGAGCGGACGGACATAGTCGAACCATGCGTATGTGGGTAGGAAATACTTGTCGGGCGGCACCTGTGTCAACGGATATAAAACACCCTCCGCCTTGGGCATCCATATCCTCTTCATCTTGCGGTTCTCAAGGAACATGCGCATCTCAGTGGTCTCTGTATAGTTCAAACCAATAATCGTACTGTCACTGTCATCTATAGGATAATACACAATCAGTACATTATCCTTGGCATGCCCCTGACTTATCTCGCCATTTTCGAAATATGCAAACATTTCCCTTGACGAGCATTGGTTGAAATGGGTGCTGTCATTGAGTTGCTCAACCGAAAGAGCCTGCCCCAACACATGCACCTTATTTATCGTGGAGTCTTTCATGAAGATGTATATCTCTTCGCCCAACAACTGCTGATTCTGATTCCACAATATCGGGTCCTTATACATCGTCATGCACGAGTCCTTGGAGTTATACACGAGAGAGTCGCACACCGCTTGGGCATCCACCCTATATGCCCTAACCTTATTGTAGGCATGTATCTTGCGATAAACCGAGTCGGTATTAATATTGAAAGTGAATATCTTGAACGTATCGGCATGCATATATAGCGTGTCCTTCTGTGAGAAGTCTATCGCCACAGCCTTCTTGGTAGCCATGGCATACCCTTTTTCATCATCATAGTAGCAATAGTCTCCCGTCAGCATATTCTTGTTGACAGAGTCGGTGTAAATGACATTGTTGAATGCCTCGCTGATACCGGTCTTGCTGTCATAATACACACTGTCGCCCACCATAGTCTTGCCCTCGTCTTTCATCACCGAACGGCCGAAGAGTTCCGACTTTTCCGTTTCGGTGTTATAATAACCGTCTTCAGTATAAATGCGGCTCGTCTTCGAGGTTATATTCGATGGTCCTGTCACGTGTGCAAGATGAGAGTCTGTATTATAATATAAGGTATCTGAAGTAAGGAAGAACTTGTTGTTCTTCAACTGTACGTCATAATTGAACAGAGCCTGATGGGAGTCAGTATGATATTCACCCCAGTCGGAAGTCAACGTACTTGTGTTATCCACGAGTTTTCCGCCCTCAAAGAAATAGCCCACGTTATACAGACGGTCATAGTTGAGGCTGTCGGTATAGAGCGTTGACTTACGGTGTTTTAGTATCACGTTGTGCCTGGCAATAGCCATCTCGTCGTTTCCGTCATAGTAGGCATAATCGCTGAAGAGTGACAAGGTGTCGCCCTGATACATCTTCACATTCCCGAAAGCCTCGAACGAGTTGCTTGCCTCATAGAAGTAGGCACTGTCACACAACAATTTTGCGCCGTTATGTGTGAAGTGCACCTTACCGTTGAGTATCTGTGCTTCTGGATTTACATACTGGTCATAATGCAGCACATCGGCATGCACAAGATACACCCTCTTAGGATCTTGCTTCCGCTCTGTCCTTGCCTTCTGCCGTCCCCTCCCCGTTTTGCCACGACGGGAGGAAGACTGTGCCAAGAGGCTCAGTCCGAAAAGACACAGAATAGCAAACAACGCCCACCTATATCCACTTATATTATGACGATTACCTTTCAATTTTCGTTGGATATCTCTTAATTCTTAACTCTTAATTCTTAATTTCTAATTCACCTCACCCATCCTTCGTACTCGAACTTGCAGTCTTTGTAGCGGTCGTTGATTCTGACATAGGTGGCCTTAATTTTGTCGCACACCCACTTGTGGAGTTTCTCCATTCTACGCTTATTCTCAACCACAGCCTTCATCACCTGGAAATCTTCTGTGATAGTGGCCTTATGCCCCTCCACGCGGTTTTTCAGTTTGACAATGGCACATACAGTCTTTCCACGGGCATTTATCATCTGGAAAGGAGCCGACACTTCACCTATTTTCATCGTGTCGATAGCCCTTGCCACCTCTGATGGCAGGTCTTCCATATTGAATCTTGAAGTACGCGACATATCAATGGCTTTAGCCATCAGTCCCTTGTTGTTGCGAGTATCCTTGTCATCGGATATATAGGATGCACCTTCTTCAAATGTGAATTTGCCTCCCACGATGTCGGCCCTGATAGAATCAAGGCGGGCCAGCGATTTTGTGATTGAAGAGTCTGACACCTGCGGTTTAAGCAATATATGGCGGCAGTTTACCTTGTCACCTCGCTTGTCTATCAGCTGGATGATATGGAAACCGAACTCCGATTCCACAATTTTCGACACCTTCTTCGGGTCAGTAAGATTAAACGCGACATTGGCGAATGCAGGGTCGAGAGTTCCACGTCCTGTATAGCCAAGCTCTCCACCCTGACGGGCAGAGCCGGGGTCTTCGCTGTATAGTCGTGCAAGGGTTGAGAACTGCGTCTCGCCCTTTGTCACCCGGTCGGTGAACTCGCGCAGTTGGTCCTTGATGCGATTGATTTCCTCCTGCTCAATCTTTGGAGTTTGGGTGATTATCTGCACCTCCACTTCAGTGGGAACAAAGGGGATACTGTCCTCTGGCAGGTCCTTGAAGAATCGGCGCACCTCTGCCGGAGTGACAGATATATCCTTCACTAACTCCTTGCGCATCTCCTCCGCCATCTTTCGGTCGCGCATGGTGTCGTGCAGTTCATTGCGCATCTGTGCAATGCTCTGCTTCTTGTATTCCTCCAACTTCTCCTTCGAGCCCACCATCTGAGTCCAATAGCTTATCTGTGCGTCCACCTCCTGCATAATTTCCGACTCTGTCACTTCTATACTGTCGATGGCAGCCTGGTGCAGAAAGAGTTTCTGCACGGCAATCTGTTCGGGAATGACACAGTCGGGGTCTCCGCTCCATCTTGCGCCTTCCTGTTCAGCCTGCAGTCGTGCTTCCTCCACGTCTGACTTGAGTATGGCCTCGTCGCCCACCACCCAAATGACCTCGTCAACGATGCTCTTTTCGGGTATCTGCACCTTTTCGGTTGTCTTCCCTACGGTCTCGTCTTCCTCCGCCTTCTGACTCTGCGCCATAGAGGCGAGTCCCATCAGCGGCAGCATGGCCAGTGCGGCGATGCGGAATATGTTTGCTTTCTTCATTGGTATTAATTATGCTTGTTTATTGTCTTCAATGCTTCCTCGTCAATCTCAACTGCATAACGCTTACGCAGTTCCTCCACCCAGCGTCTTTCGAGTTCGTCCTGCCAGTCGGTGACTACTGCCGCCTTAACCTCCTCGTATTTCTTCTTTTTATACAGTTTCTTGCGGTTCTTCTTATACCACTTACGCAGTCCGACCGAGTCGGCTGCCGCCTTTTCCCATACCTCTCGGTTACTAATCTCGAAGAGCAGTAGTCCGTCGTGATATTCCTGAATGAGGTATTTCATGGCCTCATCCACTTTGGCTATCGAGTCAGCCTTCTGGTCCATCACATCCTCCGCAGTGAGTTTGCCGTCGCTTGCCTTCACCATCTCGGACAGCTTCTTCTGGGCAATCATGTCGCGCAGGTTACGCTTCTCAATAAATGTAATAATGTTCGCGCGCAAGGAGTCGTATGGCTCAAGCTGTTTGCGGTCAATCATCTTCACGATATGATATCCCACTGGCGACATAAACGGCTCGCTCACCTGCCCTATTTCGAGGGCAAAAGCCACATCTTCAAATTCTTTTAAGGTCTGTCCCACACATATCCACGGCAGCATACCGCCCTTCTTGGCTGAACCGGGGTCTTGAGACAATCGGGTGGCAAGCTCACCGAAGTCCTCGCCTTTCTGTATGCAGGCATAAATGGAATCTATACGCACCTTGGCGGAGTCTATGGCTCCCTGACTTGCCTTTTGGGCAAGGCGCAACAGTATGTGGGCAGGACGTATTAGTCCCTTGTCGCCTATCATCTGCTTACGGTCGTCATATAACTTTCGTGCCTCGTTCTCCACGTCCTCCGAGGTAACCATCAAGGGGCGCACCTGCTGGTCGCGGTATTTGGCAAACTCCTTCCTGAACGAAGTGAGTGTATCGAGCTTGGCATCCAGGGCAGCAGCCACCTTCAGCTTGTAGTTGACGAAAAGCGGCAGATACTGCTCGATTGTTGTCTTCTCGACAACTTCATCCCCATTGTTCTTATTGTATGAATACTCAAACTCCGACCTCGTAACCTTCTGACCGTTTATGGTCATCACTACGGGGTCGGAAGTTTGTGCCCCCGCCATAACGGCGAAGGCACATAATATACTAACCAGAGTTTTTCTCATTCCTAATCCCTAATTCCATTAAGCGTTCGGGCGCGAATAGTTAGGAGCCTCGCTTGTGATTGAGATGTCGTGCGGATGGCTCTCAAGCACACCAGCATTCGTGATGCGTGTGAACTTGGCGTCGTGCAACTTCTTGATGTCGGCAGCACCACAGTATCCCATACCCGAGCGAAGTCCACCGATAAGCTGATAGATAACCTCCTGAACAGTTCCCTTGTAAGGCACACGTCCGGCGATACCCTCCGGCACGAGCTTCTTCACATCCTTGGTGTCGCTCTGGAAGTAGCGGTCCTTAGAACCGTTCTTCTGCTCCATGGCCTCGAGCGAACCCATACCGCGGTAGCTCTTAAACTTACGTCCGTTGAAGATGATGGTCTCACCTGGACTCTCCTCAGTACCGGCAACGAGCGAACCGATCATCACCGAACTACCACCGGCAGCCAATGCCTTGACGATATCGCCTGAATAGCGCAATCCACCGTCGGCAATCAATGGAACACCTGTACCCTTGAGCGCGCTATATACATCATATACGGCACTCAACTGGGGAACACCCACACCTGCAACCACACGGGTGGTACAGATAGAACCCGGACCGATACCC
>JALERP010000107.1 GCA_022764085.1 Prevotella sp. | reverse complement strand
TAACAACAATGCAGACTACGACTACGGCGACCAGATTGCGTTCTTCAACGTGCTGCAGAAGGTGAACGCGGTGAGTCTTATCCCTTACTGCCAGTTCTCTGCCACCAACGTTGTGCTTGACAAGGCGAGCGAGGTGAAGCTCTGGGACTTGGTGAACAAGCACGGATTCGCAAGCTCTGAGGACGGTTTCCTCATGCACACCGAGGGCGAGGGTGCTGGAGTGTATGGATGGGTTCATTCTCGCAAGGGCAGCGGCAAGACGCTCGTGAGCACTCAGATGCTTGTTAACAACAACGCCGAGATGCTGGCAGAGTACAGCGGCGACTTCGCCTACCAGCGCAGCGTGAAGACCTACGGCGGCGAGACGAGTGCATTCCTCACCCCAGGTACTGCCACCACGTCGGGAGCCACGGCAATGACTCCGACTGAGGAGAACACCGGCGGAGGCGGTACTGGCGGTAGCGGCAATGAGGATGAGCCTCCTTTGCTCGAAGGTGACGAGAACGGCGGCGGAAGCGGTAGTGACAGCGGCGGCGGCAGCGGCGGCGACGGCGAGGACATGGGTGCTATAGGTTGAAAAATGCCCTCGCGCCTCATTAAATGAGCAACGCGAGGGCAGCCCCCTAATCCCCCGAGGGGGAAGCCCCCCTAAATCCCCCGAGGGGGACTTGCATTGCGGCAAGTCGGCGGGCGGTCTTACATAAAGTAAAGCCCCTACAGCGGATGAAATCAGCGGTTGATGTCAGCGGATGAAAACTCTGTGTCCTTAGTAAAAGCAGCTTTAGCTGCTCTCTGTATCTTCCGCTCCCGAAAAAAAACTTTGTGTCTCTGTGTCTCTGTGTTTAAAAAAAAACTTGCGAAAAATAAAACTCTTAATTTTTAATTCTTAACTCTTAATTCAAAACTTATGACTAAAGAAAACAAGACGAGGCTAATACGTTTTTTGTGGAACCTGGCGTCGGCAATCCTCGCAGCCGTAGGTACCGCACTTGGAGTCAGTTGCGCTGTGGCTTAAAAAAACACCGCGAAAAGCGCAAAGCGTGACAGACAAATGACAGTTTAATTATTCACTTATGGGTCAAGGCAAACGGGTAATCACAATCCCACAGCCTTGGCCCATTTGAATTGGCGGATAGTGGCGTTGGGGTTGGGATTGAGCGATTCGTACATGGGCTGGGGCACGAACATGCTGACGCCACTGAACGTCTGGTCGTTTACGTCGAACGACGAGAAGTTAAGGCCGTATCCCTCTTGGTTGCTCAACCACTTTCCGCATTGCACACTGTATGGAATCATCGCATTCAGGGCATCTTCCCATTCCTGCCGATAGGGATTGTCGGCGGCATATTCAAGCACAAGGTTCTTGGGGTCGTAATAACCTTTCCGATATGCGCCATCGTTGAACACACCGTAATGCACCAACCGCTTGCCTGCGAAATTATCGTACTGCAGCAGGTCGGGCATGATTTTGGCCGTGGCTGCAGCAAAACGCTCCATTTCCGAGGTCTTGACAACCGATATTGGGAGACTGTCATTACCGTTCTTGGCATACTCCACCCACTTGTCGGCAATGGCTATGTAGAAGTTAGCCGAGATGTTGAACATCAACGGGATAACCTCACGATAGGCAGCACCGTCGCCAGGCACTTCCGACGGCGAGGCGATGATATAGTCGGTGCAGTCCTTAAGCTCGTAGGCTGTCTCGACGCATTGGAAGAAACAACAGTCGGCCATAATATAGGTAAAACGGTGGGGAAGTGATGAAAAAACCTTAGCCATACTTGGTATGTTCATCCATTTGCCGTAGTCGGAGGTGGTGTTCTTGCCGTTGTCGATGCCGTAAGCCCTGTTGGCAGCCGCGACACTGCCCGCATCGGCAGCCGCGACACTGTCGTTGGTTATGACCCATCCCGAAGAATGTCCCCATAGGTCGATGGCATAGCTGCTGGCGGGATAAGCTGTCATGATGTAGGAGAGTATGTCCCTCATGCGCTCAGGGTCGGAGGCATAGAAGTCCTCGGCAAACCGCTTGTTATTATCTACAACCACCTTGCCCTCTTTCAGTTCGGCGATGTAGGGGAACTCGGTAGTGTTGCTGTTGTCGAAGAACACTACAAGCCTTTGTTTCCCGTCCAGCTTTTTCGACGCCTCCTCCATCTCCTGCAGATCTGAGGGGGCGAAACTGCTCAGCGAGTTCTCTCCCGAGATGTATATGATGACGGTGCGGTCGGCGACATTTGTCTTGTCGGATTTGTTGTCATCCGAGCAAGAAAAGAGTAATAAAGCGCAAAATGCGGTTAATAAATATTTCATATTCTTATTTTTCTCGGCAAAGATACGCATTTTTATTTAATTATTAGTAACTTTGCAGCCTAATTTTGAAAATTTTGACATGAAAAAGATACTTTTATCACTTTTTGCCGCTGTCTCTCTCACTGTTAACGCCCAAAATCCGTATGAGCAGTGTGAGGACACATGCACCCATGTGCACGGCATCGACCTCAGCCACTATCAGGGCGAGGTGTTTTGGGAGACTGTGGGAGAGAACACAAAGATGGCTTACGTTTATCTGAAGGCCACCGAGGGCGGCGACCGCATCGACGCCATGTATGAACGCAACATCAACCTTGCCCACCGCTACGGGCTGAAGGTGGGAAGCTATCATTTCTACCGTCCGAAGACCAACCAGCTCAAGCAGCTCGAGAACTTCAAGACGCAATGCCTGCCCGGCGAGCAGGACCTCATACCGATGATTGACATCGAGACCAAGCAGGGGCTGCGCACAGAGGAGTTCTGCGACTCGCTGATGAAATTCCTCGTACTCGTGGAGGAGGCGTACAAGCAAAAGCCACTGCTATACACAGGCACCAACTTCTACAACAAATACCTGAAGGGCAAGGTGGACGATTATCAACTGATGATTGCCCAATACACTGAGCGTGAGCCGGTGCTTGCCGACGAGCGCGACTTCACCCTGTGGCAATACACGGGCAAGGGGCGCATAGTGGGAGTGTCGGGATATATCGACAAGAGCCGCTTCATGGGGAAGCACGGACTTAGGGAGATAAGGTTCAGGCACAAGTGATGTAATTTAGTAAACAAAAATATATTAGACAAATGGCACTGATTAAATGTCCTGAATGCGGCCACCAGGTGAGCGACAAGGCCGCTGTCTGTCCAAGTTGCGGAATTGCAATAGCCGGCAATCCCGACATCGTGGCGCCACAGACCGTCGCAAAGAGAGAAACGAAAAAGCCGCACAAATCTGTCACCATTCCTGTCGTGGCTGGAGTGATGGCGTTGATAATTGTGCTGGGAGGACTGTATTTATACAATAATGTGCAGGACCGCAACGAGGTTGACGCATACGAGAACGCCATGGCGTGCGACGAGATTGCCGTGCTGCAGAACTATCTCGACATGTATGCCGACGCACCGCAGGCTCACCGAGATTCAGTGATGGCCCACCTCGCACTGCTGAAAAAAGTGGATACCGACTGGGACGACGCCATGGTGAACAACTCGCGCCAGGCATTCGAGAACTATCTCAGGATGCACCCCGAGAGCGTACACAAGACCGAGGCTCTGCTCAAACTCGATTCCATCGACTGGACATTGGCGTCTGCAGCCGACACGCCAGAGGCCTACGGCAAATACCTTGCCGCACATTCCGACGGGGCGCATATCGACGAGGCGAGGGTGAAAATGGAGAAACTGGAGAAGACCGTCATATCCGACGAGGAGAAAACCAAGGTCACTTCGGTTCTCACCAACTTCTTCGCCGCACTTGGCAACAATGACGAAGACGCACTGACTCCCACCATCGACGTGGTGCTCAACAGTTTCCTGCACAGGGCGGGAGCTACAAAGGCTGACGTAATATCATATATGAAGCGCATACACGCACCAGAGGACATCACCGCCATCTCCTTCCGCACCAACAACGACTGGAAGATTGAGAAAATCGACCTTGGAGCCGGCGAGTGCAGCTATGCGGTGGATTTCTCAGTGGATGAGAAGATTGTGCGCACCGACGAGTCGAAGGAGACTTTCTCATCGTACAAGGTGAGCGCGAAGGTGTCGGCTAATGGAAAGATTACCGACCTGAACATGAAGAGGGGAGTGGTGGAGTAAAAAAAGCAGCCCTAACGGGCTGCGCTCTCCTGTGGGGGATGTCACAAGCTCTGAAGTCTTGCGATGTATTTCCCCAAAATGTCAAACTCGATGTTTACGGTGCTGCCAACCTGGATGTCCTGAAAGTTGGTGTGCTCCAGTGTATATGGGATGATGGCCACCTGAAAGGCGTTGCCTTGCGGGTTGCATACGGTGAGCGACACGCCGTTTACCGTCACGCTGCCCTTGTCAACAGTGAAATAACCTCTTTTGGCCATCTCGGGGTCAAGGCGGTATTCAAAGGTGAAATACTTGCTGCCCGCGGCATCCTCAATCGCCGTGCACTGTGCGGTGCAGTCAACATGCCCCTGCACGATGTGGCCATCGAGGCGTCCGTTCATCATCATCGAGCGTTCCACGTTCACCTTGTCGCCCACCTTCAGCATGCCGAGGTTGCTGCGGTAGAGCGTTTCCTTCATTGCCGTCACGGTATATACGCCGTCCTCGATTTTCACTACCGTCAGGCACACGCCGTTGTGTGCCACGCTTTGGTCAATCTTCAACTCGTCGCAGAACGAGCATTTCAGCGAGAAGTCAATGTTCTCCCTGTCATGCTTGACGTCAACGACAGTCGCAAATTCTTCTACTATTCCAGAAAACATCTTTTTTCTAATTATTTTGTATTAAGAATAAAAAAAAGCGGGTCGTATCGTGATTGTGATGAAAACTCCTATTTGCATAAGATTTGGGAGTCCGCCGTCGTTGTAATCCACCGGCATTGCTGCTTCCTTACGGATGTGGCCCGCCATTGACAAGCGAAACGTGCCCGGTTTTCGGTATTTTTTTTGATGAGTATCCCGATCTAACCGATACGACCCTTTGTTTGAATCGCTGCAAAGGTACTAATATTTTTTGAATGTACAAAATATTTTTGCCTTTTTTTGCTATATGCCTACTCTTTCTCCTTCTTCTTCATCTTTTCCTCCCTATAATAAAATAAGGTGATGGCGATGGCAGCCGCGAGAATCATGTATATCCACACAGCCCCCTGCGAGAGAAGGAAATGGCGTGGAACGACAATCGTGATGCTCTTCATGTCATACTTGTCGGGCGACTCCAGGAGGAATGCCCTCACCTTGAACTCGTAGGTGCCGGCAGGCAGGTCGCTATAGCTCACGGTGCGCGTCTTGTCGGCGTTCTGCCAGTCCTCCTCGTATCCCTCCAGTTTATACTGATAGTGGATGCGGTGCTGGAGCTGGTAGTTGAGAGCGGCGAAACGTATTGAGAACACGGTGTTGCCCGACGGCAGTTCCACCTGCTTGGAGTCGGGGATATAGTAGTCGTATAGCTCGTTGAGCCGTGGCGACATCACCTCGTCGTTGATCATGAAGTCGGTGATGCGCAGCTTGAGCGAGGCTCCGCTGGTGTTCACCAGTTTCGAGCGGTCAACCACATAGTAGCCGTTGAGTGTTCCGAATAGAATCTTGCCGTTGGGCAGTGCAATGGCAGCATCCTCCGAGCATATCGTGTCATCCACGCCGTCGAGCATTGTGAAGGTGCTGAATATCTGCTTTCTCACGTCGAAGGAGCATAGGATATGGTCGGTGGCAAACCATACGTTGCCTTTCTCGTCGAAGGTGATGCTCTTGATTTCCTCCGAGGGCAGCCCGTCCTTGCTGCCAAAGGTGTCGAATTCATACTTGCCATCCCCGTAGTTTTCGCATCGTGAGAGTCCGCCGCCGTTGGTGCCTATCCACATCTGTCCGTTGTGCGAGCGTGCAATGCACACCACGTCCTTGCTCTGCATGTTGAGATTTTCGTCCTCGTTGTCCTTTATGGTCTCTACGCTTATCTTGTTGTTATGGTAGGACATCACGAGAATGCCGTCGGTTGTTCCCACCCACACCTTGCCGTGCCTGTCCATTTCCACTGTCCTTGCCTTGAAGTGTGAGTTTTGGGGATAGTGGGTAATTGCGTTGTTCTTGTTGATGAATATAGGCTTGCCCTTGTCGGCCGCTCTCAGTATGTTCACGCCGCCTCCGTATGTGGCTATCCATATATTACCCTGCTTGTCCTGTAAGGTCTTATATATGAGGTCGGAGCTGATGCTGTATTTGTTGTCGGGATTATGCCTGTAGTTGGCTATGTCGAATCTTCCCGACACCAACTGTGCGTAGCCCCCTCCCTTTGCCCTTGGCGTGAGCTTGAAGAGTCCGTTGCCCTTGCTCGAAATCCAGTAGTTGCCTTCTCTGTCCTTGTTGATGCAGTAGATGCGTCCGAAAGGCATCCCGCGGTCGTCTCCACGAATGACCGTCTTTTCGGAGCCGTTGGTGATGATGAGCGAGCCTTTCTTGTTGCCCATGAATATGACCTTGTACTGCGGGTCGTAGAACATTGCCCTTGTCTCGTTCTCGTTGTTCTCTATCGCACTGTCGTCGAAGAGCTTGCGTCGGTTGATGGTCTGCTTAAGGATTTCAAGTTTCTCCAGTCCCTTGCGGCTTGTCGATTCCCATACCACTCCTTCGGGCAGTGCCAGGAATGCAGCCACGGTGTTGGACAGGTCCCATGGGTTGTAGGGGTTGTTGTGGAAATATTCCACCTCGTCGGTAGCCCTGTTGTAGTAGCCGAATCCACCGTGGCTCATTGCCAGCCACACCGTTCCGTTCACCTCGCTGACCCTCACTCCGGTGACGTCGTATTCGGGCACGAGCACCACCTGTGTGAACACCTTCACGTCGCCCGTCTTACTGTCAACCCTGGTGATGCCCTGTTCGCCTGTGGCCACCCATATCGTGCCGTAGCTGTCGCGAAAGATGGAGTTGATGTTCTTGCCCAGGTCGGAGATTAGCCTGGGTTCCTGCCCGTAGGCACACTCGAGGATTTTGCCCGACTTGGTGCCCACATACACGTTGTAGCCGTTGGAGTACATCGACGTGATGTTCTCGTTTTCAATTATGGCGTTTTTGCTCAGTGTCTCGTTGGCTGCGCTTTGCCTTCTCAGTCCCTTGTCGGTGCCAATCCACAGGTCGCCCTTGTAGCCCTCCACCACAACCTTGGGCTTCACGTCGCCCGTGGTGATGATATGCGTCTCCACGCCCCATTTTGTATATTTCATCTTGTATATGCCTGCGCCGTCCATTATGGCGATGACTTCGCCGCTCGATGTGATTGACATAGTGTGGGTGGTCTTGAGATTCTCGTAGCCGGTGATTTTCTCTAATGGGTTGATGATGCGGTCGGTTGACCTCTCGAGCATGAATACCCTGCCGTCGTACATTCTCATCCAGATGTTCTGCCATTGGTCAACTATCAGGTCGATGATTCTGTTGTGCAACAGCGGTATTTTCGACGCGCCGCCCGTCTTGTAGTTGTAGAAATTATAACCGTCGAATCGCGACAGGCCGTTCCATGTCGCTATCCAGATGTAGCCGTAGTCGTCCTGCACGATGTTCGACACGGCGTTGCTGCACAGTCCGTCGTCGGTGGAGTAGTGCGACTTGGATGCCTGCATGGTCTGCGCCTCGGCCATAATGGCTGACGAGAGTAACACCGCCGAAGCAACAGTTGCGCGGAGTGCCATACTGAAGTATTTTCTGTATTTATTTCTCATTTTTTAGCTGGCTATTCAGATTATTTTCTGCGAAGATACGCTTTTTTTTGTCATATATAATAAAAAAAGGTGGATTTTTTTCATGCTTAACCATAATTAACTATAAAAAGCCGATTAATTGATAAAAAATGCCTTAACTTTGCCTAAAATCTAACTAATCAAAAGATATGAAAACAAGAAAAACAGTTCTGACCGCGGCTCTTGTAGCCGCCACGCTCCAGTCGTTTGCAGCCGACAGAGTGTTCCTTTATTCTCCCGGCCACGACAAGGGAGTGAGAGTGGCGTATGCCACCGACGAAAGCGGGCTTTCATTTGCCGATATTGGACAGGTGTTCCAGTCGGACTATGCCCGATGGGGCGCCGACAAGAAGATGTATTCGGAGTATGCCGTGAGCCTTGCCGAGGGCGGATATGCTGCGGTGTTCCAGGTGAACGACGTGGCCCCATGCTTCGCCGTGGCTTACAGTGCCGACCTTGTCACATGGCGTCCGCAGGATTATCCGCGCATGAGTTGCCAGGGAGTGCTTGCACCGGTGATTTCGCCAAAGGGCAACGGCAAGTATGACGTCATTTTCCGCACAAAGGACGGGCTCTATCGCAAGACTGCCACTGATAGCCGCTTCCGCCATTTCACTCCCGACGTGCCAGCCACTAAGGAGGAATACGCCGCTGCCGACGTGAAGCGCGACACGGTGACAGTGGGTGACAAAAAGCACGTGGGAAACATACTGACCATCGACGACGGGGGTGCAACGGTGAAGGCCCTAAAGGCATTCTTTGCAACACAGGCCGAGAACGGTAAGAAATGGGCGGAGACCCTTGCCGACGACGCCACGAGATATGCCTCGCTCATTAAGGCGGGAAAGATTGACGCACAGCTCACAATCGACGCCATGGGAGAGAAGAAAATCAGCGACAAGCTCATCGGTATCTTCTTCGAGGACATCAGCTATGCCGCCGACGGAGGACTGTATGCCGAGATGGTGCAGAACCGCGACTTTGAATACACGCCTGCCGACCACGGGGGATGGAACTCGTTCACTGCATGGAAACTGGCTTCGGGCAAGGCACCGAAGATAGTAAAGTCTGAACCGCTGAGCAGGCAGAACGCAAACGCACTTGCCATTACCTCCGACACTCTATATAACGAGGGATGGGACGGTATGTCGGTGAAGGCTGGCGAGAAATACGATTTCAGCATTTTCGTCAACGCCAAGACGGCTGCCAAGGCATTCACAGTTGCTCTCGTGGATGGCGACAAGGTGCTCGCTTCTGCCAAAGTGAAGGCAAAGGCTGGCGACTGGAAGCAATACAAGGCAACTCTCAAGCCTAATGCATCAGCAAAGCAGGCAAGACTAATGGTCGTGGCGCAAGGTGACAATGAGGCTCTCATCGACATGGTGAGTCTATTCCCGCGCAACACGTTCAAGGGAAGGAAAAACGGACTCAGGGCCGACCTGGCGCAAACCATCGCCGACCTTCACCCGAAGTTCGTGAGATTCCCCGGAGGATGTATGAGCCACGGCGACGGACTGGACAACATCTACCACTGGGCGCACACCGTGGGACCGTTGGAACAGCGCACGCCCGACCGTAATATATGGCATTACCACCAGACGCGCGGATTGGGATTCTATGAGTACTTCCAGTTCTGCGAGGACATCGGAGCAGAGCCGCTGCCGGTGCTCGCGGCAGGAGTGCCCTGCCAGAACTCCGGACCTAATGCCGACGGATTCGGAGGCCAGCAGGGAGGAATACCCATGGCCGACATGCCGGCATACATCCAGGAATTCCTCGACCTCATAGAATGGGCTAACGGTGACCCCGCCACCAGCAAGTGGGCAAAGATGAGAGCCGACGCTGGACATCCCAAGCCGTTCAATCTGAAATATATCGGTGTGGGCAACGAGGACATCATATCCACGGTGTTCGAGGAAAGGTTCGAGATGATTGCAAAGGCAATACGTGAGAAATATCCCGAAATACAGATATGCGGAACGGCAGGACCCTTCCACACGCCATCTTCCGACTACGTGGAGGGATGGATTTTCGCGCTCGACCACTCTGACATCATCGACCTCGTGGATGAGCACTACTATGAGAGCGTGGGATGGTTTATCAACAACCAGGACTATTATGACAAGTACGACCGCCAGGGGCCAAAGGTTTATCTCGGTGAATACGCCGCCCGCAGCCGCCGCGGAAACATCGACTGCGCCCTGGCCGAGGCACTGCACCTATGTGGCATTGAGCGCAACGGAGACGTGGTGGAAATGACGTCGTACGCACCGATGCTCTGCCATCTGAAGCATCAGAACTGGAATCCTGACATGATCTATTTCGACAACGACAACATCGAGCTGACACCGAGCTACCACACCCAGCGCCTGTTCTCGAAATATTCGGGCGACCGCTATTTCAACACTAAGCTTAGCGGCATATCCGACGACGCGGCGCGCCGTGTGTCGGCCACTGTGGTGAGCGACTCAAAGACGGGAAAGGGTTATCTGAAGCTCGTAAACGTGCTGCCGGTGAGTGTGTCGCTGAGTGTGTCGGGCATTGACATCGCATCCGACCGCCCGTTTGAGGGCTTCAGCGGAAAACCGGGACAGGAGCGCGTGAACATCGAGAGCGGCACCTGCGGCAAAATATCCGGTAAAACCTTCAACGTGCAGCTCCCGCCGTATTCATTACGCGTGATCGAACTTTGAACACAGAGGCACCAAGACACGGAGCTTTGATTATGGAAGCTCGCCCTGAAAAGGTAAAAAGCGTTTAATCGAGCGTATTTCGCTTTTGCCTTTTCGGGGCGAACTTTTTTATTATTAAAAAGGGAAAAAAGGCTGAATATAGAATAATAAGAAAAAACTGTAGCAAATAGAGTGTTCTTTGCGTCAAACATACGAATTGAAAATATAACAACGACTATATAAAAATATAAAATGAAAGAAAGTGAGAAAGAATTTGCACGGATGGTGAGGGAACAAAAAACCACCATATACACAGTGTGCTATATGTTCTCAAAAGACAACGACGAGGTGAACGACCTGTTTCAGGAAATCCTCGTCAACCTGTGGAAGGGGTTCGACTCCTTCCAGGGACGAAGTGACATACGCACATGGGTGTATCGTGTGGCACTCAACACATGTATCACCATCGACCGTAAGCAAAAACGCAGGCGCGAGAAGGAGGCGCGCGTAAAGATGGACATCAACCTGTATGAGGACAATGATGCCGACACGAGACAGGTGAAAAAACTATACGAGCGCATCAACCGGCTCGGGGTGTTCGACCGCGCCATAGTGCTGCTATGGCTCGAGGGACTGCCCTACGACGAAATAGGGCAGATTGTCGGTATTTCGTCGAAGAATGTCTCCGTCAAATTAGTGAGAATACGCGAGGAACTTAAGAATATGAATAACTAATATAAATCGAATACTTATGGAAAATAGTAACTTGAACAAAATGAATGAACTGGAAGCAATGCGAGAGCAGATGCAGCTGCTCAAGCAGAAGCTCGACAACCAGGAGATTGTGAGTGACCAACTCTTGCGAAAGGCCATGTCGGGCAAGATGTCGTGGATAAAAAAGTATATATGGTTTGAGCTGCTTGTGCTGCTGCCTTTGTGCACACTCAATTTCGTGGGGTTGAAGATGATGTATTCCTCACTCTCGTGGTGGCCGATATTGGCTATACTCCTGTTGTTGCTCGTCGAGATACTGCTCGACTTCTTTATCAACAACATCTCGTCAACCGACTGGCTGTCGGAGAACCTGCTGCAGACAGCCGGCAAGCTCGTGAAGATGAAGAAACTGAGATGGTGGCAGCTCATATGCTCGCTGCCGGTGGCTATAGGGCTGTTCTGGTGGTTATTCTCGCAATTCCCGGATGACCTGCGTATGCCTATGACCATCGGAGGCACTATTGGTGGTGTTATAGGATTTGGCGTGGGAGTGTCGATACTGCTGAAGATGCAGCGCACCAATGATGAGCTTATAACCCAGATTCACGAAATCAAGAACATAAAGGATTAGCGGTTCTTCCGCTTTTTCTTTTTGACGTTGATAAGGTCGAACATATTGCGGAAATCCTTCTTCATGATGATGCCCACGCCTTGGGTGTTTAGGCTCGACTTGGTGAAATAGCGGTCGTTGGTCTGGTTATACACCTTGACCGCGAGATTGCCGTTGGGAAGGAGGAGATAACGTATGTCGAAGTCGCCGATGAAGTTGGTGTTGGCGGTGTTCACGTTGTCGCGGTAGCCGAATTGCCCGTTGATGAGTAGGCGGTTGTTAAGCAGGCGGCCGTTGACGATGCCCTCGTATTCGGCGTTGTTCCATCCCTCGTCGCCGGTGGAGATGTTTGCCCCGAAATTCCAGTTGTCGTTCTTGATGACGGTGTTCAGCACACTGCTTATCTGCGAGGAGATGGTGCCCGAGAGCAGGCTCTGCATGGCGAGCGAGGTGTCGCTCTGGTCGCGCGAGGTGGAGTTGTTGCTGCCCGTGGGATAGAAGCGCCCGATGCCGAGCAGATATACCACCTGCTGGTTAAGCTCATCCTCGGAGTTGAGCACCGAGCGTATCATCTGCTTCTCGTCGGAGCTTACGGTGGGCATGTCGAGGTCGAAGCTCACCTGCGGGTTGCGCGCCACGCCGCCGATGTTCATGAGGCAGTTCACCTTGACGGTGTTGCTGGTGAAGCTGTTGCCTACGTTGAGGTCGGAGAGCGACACGCCGTTGACGGTGTATGACGCCTGGAGGTTGAGCGTGGCGTCGTAAGGATTACCGCCGAACACGAATGTTCCGCCCTCGTTGAAGGTGAAGTTCTTCTTGATGATGTTTTGTATGGTGATGCCATAGGTGCCGTGGTCGAGGGTGTATGTGCCGAACATGTTGAACGCACCTTTATTATAATATGTAGCGCGCAGCATTCCCCTGCCGTACATGGTGATGTAGTCGTTGGTGTGGCTGTCCATCAGCAGCCGGATAGTGGCGTCGGGGGTGCAGTTGATGTTGAAGTTGATGAACATGTCGGTGGGGTAGTCATATACTTCGTTTGTTGGGGAATTAGGAATTAGGGATGAGGAATTAGGAATTAGGGATGAGGAATTAGGAATTTCCTTCTGCCTTGCCGTGACGTCGTTCCAGTTGATGAACTCCTGACTGGAAATTTGGTCGTTGGTGGAGGCATTATATACAAACGTGGAGTTCTTCTTGGGCGTCACGTCAACGTCCATCTTCAGATACCCGCTCCTTCCTTGTATATCCACGTTGCCGTCGGCATAGACGGTGCCGTAGAAGGTGTCGTTGCCGAAGTCGTGAAAGTCGTATGCAAGAAGGTTGTCTGCCTTTACGTTCAGGTCGTAGCTCAGGCGGGTGAGATGCTTGTGGTGGATGAATCCGTTGACATATCCTGCATTGCCGTAGGCATCGCGTATTACGGCATTGCGCAGCTCAATCTCGTCGGGTATGAGCCTGATGGTGTCGTTGTCAAGCGTGTATCGGCAGTTGAGCGGACGAATCATCGCGCTGCCGTTTACCACTACCTCGCCCGTGAGGTTGATGGTGCTCAGCGGACCGGCAAGCCTCACGTCGCCCACTGCCCGCCCGTCAATCTGGCTGATGAAGCTCTTGGTGAAGGAGTGCATGAAATCGATGTGTGTGCTGTCGGCACGTATGGCAAGGTCAATATAGTTTTTCTTTGGCGATACATAGCCCTTTATTATTGTTCGCGAGTCGTCGCCGTCGTTGGCTATGGCGTCGATGTCTATCTGGCTCTCGGCGGTGTTCCAGTTCACCTTGGCGTCGAGCACACCCATCCGTCCGTGTTCAAAGAGGAAGTTGTTGACGGTTAGGTTTGCGTTGGCGCTGAGTTCGCCGAAGGGAGCCACAACGAGGGCCTTGCCCGACGCGCTGCCGTCGAAATCCACTGAATGGAAATTCACGAGGTCGAGGATATAGCGTACGTCTATGCCGTTGAGGTCGATGTGCAGCGAGTCGGCATTGCTTGCACTTGCTGTGCCGTTGACGATGATGTGCTGTCGGTCGTGGGCGATGGTGAACTCATTGACGTCGATATGCTTTGGCATGTATAAGATGTCGGATGAGCGCACTTGCCATGTCTTCTCGCCGATGGTGATGTTAGACGGATTGACCACCACGTGGGCGTAATTCACCCCGCGGTCGTTCTTGCCGAAGGAGGAAGTGGCGTTCAGCTCCCCCCGTGTCTTCTTGTCGTTGCACCATTTCAGCGAGGCGTCCACGAGATTGTCGGAGGCGCGGCATGAGGCACTGAGGTCGAGCAGGTCGCCGTTGTCCTGATGTTTCACCACTCCCGTCGAGCATACGAGGCTGTCGGCGGTGGATTGCAGCGAAAGGTTGGCGGCGGTGAACGTTTTGTCATTGTATGTAAATCGGGGTGCCATACATTGCACTACAAGCGAGTTGTGCGAGTCCTCCACACTGCTTCTCAGCTGTATTGGCTGGAGTATGTTCAATGGTATGCCTAACAGGGGTTTCATCCAGTCGGTTGAATTAAGGTAGGCGATAAGCGTGAAGTTGTTGTCACCCGTCTGCTTTGTCACCGTCGGTGCGAGTATTGGTATGTGCCTTCCGAGCTGCGAGGTGATGCTTGTGGCGAGCGACGAGTAGTTGAACTGTCCGGTGAGCATTGCATAGCCGAAGTCGCTCTCCATTACGAGATAGTGCCCTTGGTGATCGTAGCCTGTGCGCAGTTGCAGCTGGTGTATGTTGCAAGTGTCGGTGGATGATGTCATGTCGAAGTCCCTTAGCGTGACGATGCCTTCGGAGTCGTTGATATCCGATGCGAGGATGTCGGCGGAAAGTGAGGCGGAGAAAGTGGCGTCGCCCCATTTTTCGCTCAGGCGGGTGACGGAGGGGCGGAAATTCCCGATCAGTGCCTCCACTTGTATCGTCTTGTCCCTGCCGTTAGCGACGGTGCCGAAATGTCCTTCGGCAGTGAGGCTGATGTTTGGGTCGTCGATGGACACACTTCCCGAGATGTCGTTTTTAGTGTATGTTCCGTCGAGGTTTATATTGTTGTATGTGTAGTCTTTGAACGTGAATTTCGAAATCACTCCCTTTGCGCTTACAGTAGGCGACCCGCCCTTGGGGTTGTTGCCTTTGAAGGTGATGTCAGTGGTGATGTTTCCAAGCCGCTCGTCATCGAGCAGAGTGCCCAGGGCAATGTCGTCGGTAAGCAGGTGTCCGCTGTATTTCCGGTTGGCATTCCCGTCGATTGACATGTTGGCCTTGCCTATGCCTGTGGATAGGGTGGAGCGAGCCGAGATGTCGCCATCGCTGTTTCTGCTGCCATGGCCTTGGAGCGATATGTCGCCGAGGCGATATATTGCTTCTGGTATGTTAATATCTTTTCCCTTAATGTTTTGTGACAGGAACTCTATGGTTTTTGCAGAAGCGTTGAAATGGTCGAGATTGATGTTCCAGCTGGCATGGGGCGTGGTGGATTCATACCATCCGTTGGCAATGATGTTGAGGTCGCCGGAGGTGGAGTTGAGTGTGATGTTCGACACGTTGATATGCTTGCCTGTGCCGTTCACGGATATGTTCAGCGTCACCTTGCTGTGGAATGCACCAAGTCCGGGTACAAGGGCTGAGATGTCGGCCAGTGTGATGTCAGATGGGGTAATCCGTCCGTCAAACTTAATCGAGTTGCGGTCGATGTCGCCTTGTGCGTTGCATCGGTAGTTGGCTCTGAATTTGTCGATGGTGAGCCGCGAGTGGGGCAGCGACAATGAGAAATCGGAGAGAAGGCAGCCAGACTTTCCTGCCGCGAAGTTGAATGCGATGTTGTCCACCTTCAGCCCCGACTGTTCCTTGGCGGTGAGTTTCTTCACCGACACGTTGAGCGAGTCGTTGGTGAGTGTTCGCAGGATGATGTATGTGCCAATCTCCGACATACGGATATGATTAGCGTCGAATGTCCCTTTGTGTGCAGGCTTGTCCCATCGGTCATAGCTCACGCTGCAGTGTCGCATGATATATGAGCTGACCGCTATGTCGAGCGGTTTTTTCTCGTTTGTGGAATCCTTGGAGGCAAGGGCGTCGATGGCAAACTGGAAGTTCGGGGCGGTGTTGGCGTTTAGGCGGTAGAGGTTGAAGTGCGTGGAAAACATCTGAGCCGAGGATATGCGTATGCGCCCCTCGATGAGTTCGAGAGGGTCAATCCTCACTGCCAGTCGCGCCGCCCTTACCATAGGCTTTCCGCCTTTGTCGTAGATGATGGTGTTGTCGATGATGATACGGTTGAGCAGGCCAAGGTCGATACGTCCCACTTCCACCTTGGTGTTTAGGGTTTTTGCCACGAGTTCCGCCACAGTGTCGGCGAGTGACCTTTGTATATATGGCACATTAACCAGTGCGGCGGTCAGAAAGTATATGCCGACCACCGTCCACAGCGTTATGTTTATTATATGTTTAATCCAATTCAATGCGTCAGAGTTTTGTTATATCGGGATTGCAAAACTATTACAAATCCATTATTTTGGGCACAAAATTACTAAAAAATGTCGCAAAAACGTCGAATTGTATGAGATAAGTGCTAATAATTTAATTTTTTTATGTAATTTTGCAGCGAATATAACGCAAATGTCTAACAAAGTAATACAAAATGGCTAATTTATTCAAGTTGCGCAAAGGTCTTGACATTAACCTTCAGGGCAAGGCTGAGAAGAAGAAACTCAAGCTGAAGTCCAATGGCAAGTATGCCTTACTGCCTGACTGCTTTGAAGGTGTTGTTCCCAAAGTGGTAGTGAAGGAAGGCGACAAGGTGAAGGCCGGCGACGCATTATTTATCAACAAGAACTGTCAGGAGATGAAGTTCGCATCTCCAGTGAGTGGTACGGTCACTGCCGTGGAAAGAGGTGAGCGCAGAAAGGTGCTTGCGGTGAAGGTGCAGGCTGATGCCACTCAAGTATTCACTGATTTCGGGGTAAAGGATGTTGCCTCGCTCACGGGCGAGCAGGTGAAGGAGGCCTTGCTTGAGGCTGGTCTCTTCGGCTACATCAACCAGCTGCCGTATGATGTCGTGACCACTCCCGACACCACTCCCAAGGCTATCTTTGTCTCCGCGTTGAGGGATAAGCCCCTCGCAGCAGACTTCGAGTTCGAGCTTCAGGGACAAGAGAAGGAGTGGCAGGCGGGCTTGACGGCTCTCTCCAAAATGGCCAAGACATGTCTCGGCATCGGTGCAAGGCAGACCTCGGCTGCTCTTACTTCCGCCAAGGATGTTGAGGTGAACGTGTTCGACGGTCCGTGTCCTGCCGGAAATGTGGGTGTGCAGATTAACCATGTGTCGCCTGTCAACAAGGGCGAGGTGGTATGGACGGTTGACCCCTCGGCTGTTATCTTCTTCGGTCGCCTCTTCCTCACTGGCAAGGTGGATTTGCACCGCACGGTTGCGCTTTGCGGCAGCGAGGTTAAGAATCCGCAGTATGTGGAGATGCTTGTCGGCGAGGAACTCTCAACGCTTCTGAGCAATTCCTATGATGAAAAGCACAACGTGAGAATCATCAACGGCAATGTTCTGACAGGCCGTGTGACAACGAAGGAAGGTTATCTCGGGGCACACTCATCTGAGATTACCGTTATTCCCGAAGGTAACGACGCCGACGAGTTCGCCGGATGGATTATGCCCAGGTTCAAGCAGTTCTCGGTCAACCGCAGCTATTTCTCCTGGCTTTTCGGCAAGAAGGCTTATGCCCTCGACGCCCGCGTGAAAGGTGGCGAGCGACACATGATTATGAGCGGCGAATATGACAAGGTGATGCCTATGGACATATATCCTGAATATCTCATCAAGGCCATCATCACAGGTAACATCGACAAGATGGAGCAGTTGGGTATTTATGAGGTTAGTCCTGAGGACTTTGCGCTGGCTGAGTTCGTGGATAGCTCGAAGCTCGAACTGCAGCGTATCGTGCGTGAGGGACTGAACATGCTGAGAAAGGAAAACGCTTGATTCAATTAGAAATTAGAAATTAGGAATTAAAATGAGTTTTTTAAGAAATTATCTCAATAAGATAAAGCCGAACTTCGAGAAGGACGGCAAGCTTCACGCCTTCCGCAGCGTGTTCGACGGATTTGAGACATTCCTCTACGTGCCCAACGACACGGCTAAGAGTGGCGTCCACATCCACGATGCGATTGACTCGAAGCGCATTATGAGTATGGTGGTCATCGCGCTTTTGCCCGCCCTGCTCTTCGGTATGTATAATGTCGGTTATCAGAATTATCTTGCTGCCGGAACACTTGGCTCTGCAAGTTTTTGTGAGGTCTTCTTCTATGGAGTGCTTGCTGTGCTGCCCAAGATTCTCGTCAGCTATATTGTCGGTCTCGGCATCGAGTTTGCCTGGGCACAGTGGAAGGGCGAGGAAATCCAGGAGGGTTATCTCGTGTCGGGTATCATTATCCCGATGATTGTGCCTGTAGGATGTCCGTTGTGGATGATTGCCATCGCAGTGGCATTTGCAGTGGTTATCGGCAAGGAGATTTTCGGCGGAACGGGTATGAACATCTTCAACGTGGCTCTTGTGGCTCGCGCGTTCCTCTTCTTCTCTTATCCCACGAAGATGAGCGGCGACACCGTTTGGGTGGCTCAGGACACTATCTTCGGATTGGGAAACACTCTGCCCGATACATTCGCACAGGCAACTCCGCTTGGACAACTTGCTGCCGGAACTAACGTAACGGCCTCTCTCTCAGATGCTATCCTTGGTTTTATTCCAGGAAGTATTGGCGAGACAAGCGTGATTGCCATCGCTATAGGTGCCGTCATCCTTCTGTGGACAGGCATTGCCTCTTGGCGCACAATGTTGAGCGTGGTTGTAGGTGGAAGTCTGATGGCTGTGATATTCGAGCAGACAGGTCAGTCAATTGCCTGGTATGAGCATCTGGTGTATGGCGGTTTCGCCTTCGGTGCTGTGTTTATGGCCACCGACCCTGTCACGAGTGCGCGCACTGACTGCGGCAAGTGGATATACGGTTTTATCATCGGCGCACTGGCGGTAATCATCCGTGTGATGAACCCCGGATTCCCCGAGGGAATGATGCTGGCTATCCTTTTCGGTAATATGATGGCTCCGCTGATTGACCACTATGTTGTGGAGGCTAATGTCAAGAAGAGGGCGAAGAGAGTTAAGAATTAAGAGTTCATTATGAATACAAATAAGAATTCCTACATTATTATATATAGTGCGGCGTTGGTGATTGTCGTGGCATTCTTGCTCGCTTTCATCTTCCAGGCACTCAAACCGATGCAGGATGTCAACGTGGCTCTCGACAAGAAGAAGCAAATTCTTGCCGCGCTCAACATACGTGACCTCGGCGACAATGAGTCGGCAGATATGTACAAGAAGGTTGTCAAGGCAGACATGATTGTGGATGCCAACGCAAATGTGATTGATGCAGGGGAGCAGGGCGGAGAGAACGCTGCCTTCAAGCTCAACAGTGCCGACTATAAGGCTGGAAAACTCGCCGTGTATGAGTGCGAGGTGGATGGCAAGAAGAAATATGTGATACCTGTTTTTGGTATGGGACTCTGGGGACCTATCTGGGGATATATCGCCCTCGACGAGGATAAGGACACTGTGTATGGCGCATACTTCAACCACGACAGTGAGACTGCCGGACTTGGTGCCGAAATAAAGGACAGTCAGGCTTGGCAGGACCAGTTTAAGGGAAAGAAGATATTCTCTGCCGACGGACAGCAGATTGCTATCGCAGTCAAGAAGAAGTCGGACGTGAAGAATCCCGCTTCTGAGTGCGATGCCGTCACTGGTGCTACCCTGACCTCGGACGGTGTGAGCCTGATGCTTCAGGAATGCTTTGCAAAGTATGTTAATTATCTAAAGAAATAAGGAGGAATGGATTATGAGTAAATTGTTTTCTAAGGAGAATAAGGAAGTGTTCAGCAATCCGCTGAATCTCGACCATCCCATATTGGTGCAGGTGCTCGGTATCTGTTCCGCCCTTGCTGTCACTTCGCAGCTCAAGCCTGCCATCGTGATGGGATTGGCAGTGACTGTCATCACCGCATTTGCAAACGTGATTATTTCGCTCATCCGCAAGACTATCCCGACACGCATCCGTATCGTGGTGCAGCTTGTGGTTGTGGCTGCCCTCGTCACTATCGTAAGCCAGATTCTTAAGGCTTTCGCTTATGACGTCAGCGTACAGCTCTCTGTTTATGTGGGTCTTATCATCACCAACTGTATCCTCATGGGACGCCTTGAGGCTTTCTCCATGATGAACAAGCCATGGCCAAGTTTCATCGACGGTGTCAGCAACGGTTTGGGCTATGCCATGATTCTTGTTATCGTGGGTGGAGTGCGCGAGTTCTTCGGACGCGGTTCGCTTCTCGGTTTTCAGATTCTGCCCGACGCGGTGTATGACTTCGGATATGTCAACAACGGTATGATGACCATGCCTGCCATGGCTCTCATACTCTTGGGATGCGTAATCTGGGTACACAGGGCGTGGTTCTTTAAAGAGAAATAATTTTGTAATTTTACCACAGAGAAATAGAGTTAAAGAGACTTTTGAAAACTCTTAATCTCCTTAACTCTGTGGTTGAAAAAAATAAAAAAATAATAATACGATGATAAATCTGTTTTTCAGGTCCATATTCGTGGACAACATGATATTCGCGTTCTTCCTGGGAATGTGCTCGTTCCTGGCTGTGTCGAAGAACGTGAAGACGTCGCTTGGACTCGGACTTGCCGTGACCTTTGTGCTCATGGTGACTGTGCCGGTGGATTATCTGCTTCAGACCAAGATATTAGGTCCTAACTGCCTTGTTGATGGTGTTGACCTGTCATATCTGAGCTTTATCCTCTTTATTGCGGTTATTGCAGGTATCGTGCAGCTCGTGGAGATGATTGTTGAGAGATATTCTCCATCGCTATATGCTGCCCTCGGTATCTTCCTTCCACTGATTGCCGTTAACTGCGCCATTATGGGTGCATCTCTTTTCATGCAGCAGCGCATTAATCTCGACCCATCCAACTCGCAGTATATTGGCAGCGTGCTGGATGCCTTGGTTTATGCTTTCGGCTCAGGTCTCGGATGGACACTCGCCATCATATCCATGGGTGCCATACGCGAGAAGATGGAATACAGCGATGTACCAAAACCGCTGCAGGGTTTGGGAATTACGTTTATCACAGTAGGACTCATGGCCATGGCCATGATGTGCTTCTCAGGTCTTAAAATCTAAAAGTAAGGAGGATTAGCATCATGTTTATATTAGTAAGCATCGGAGTGTTTCTCACATTGATTCTGCTCATCGTCATCCTTCTGCTTGTGGCGAAGAAGTATCTCTCGCCAAGCGGAAACGTGAACATCACCATCAACGGCGACCGTACCATCTCGGTGGGACAGGGCAGCAGCCTAATGACCACGCTCAACGAGAATGGCATCTTCCTGCCATCGGCATGTGGAGGCAAGGCTTCCTGCGGACAGTGCAAGGTGCAGGTGCTCGAAGGAGGCGGCGAAATTCTCGACTCAGAGAAACCTCACTTTACACGCAAGGAAATCAAGGACAACTGGCGACTCGGATGCCAGTGCAAGGTGAAGAGCGACATGAATATCCGCGTGCCGGAGAGTGTGCTCGGGGTGAAGGAATACGAATGTACGGTTATATCCAACAAGAACGTTGCAACGTTCATCAAGGAGTTCAAGGTGCAGCTGCCTAAGGGTGCACACATGGACTTCCTTCCCGGTTCGTATGCACAGATCAAGATTCCTACATTCTCTATTGACTACGACAAAGACATCGACAAGAGCCTTATCGGCGACGAGTATCTGCCCGCATGGCAGAAGTTCGGATTGTTCCCGCTAAAGTGTGTGAACACCGAACCGACCATCCGCGCATACTCAATGGCCAACTATCCTGCCGAGGGCGACGTGTTCATGCTGACAGTGCGTATCGCCACACCGCCGTTCAAGCCCGACCGCAGCGGATTCATGGATGTCAATCCTGGTATCGCTTCTTCATACATCTTCACCCTGAAACCGGGCGACAAGGTGGTGATGAGCGGTCCTTATGGCGACTTCCATCCTCACTTCGACTCTAAGCGCGAGATGATTTGGGTAGGTGGCGGTGCAGGTATGGCTCCTCTGCGCGCACAGATTATGCACATGACCAAGACATTGCACACTACCGACCGCGAGATGCACTACTTCTATGGTGCCCGTGCCTTGAACGAGGTGTTCTATCTTGACGATTTCCTCGGCTTGGAGAAGGAGTATCCAAACTTCCACTTCCATCTGGCCCTCGACCGTCCCGACCCGGCTGCCGATGCAGCAGGAGTGAAAT
This sequence comes from Prevotella sp., assembly GCA_022764085.1. Classification (GTDB taxonomy): domain Bacteria; phylum Bacteroidota; class Bacteroidia; order Bacteroidales; family Bacteroidaceae; genus Prevotella. Next base: position 3,417 of record JALERP010000107.1, on the reverse strand, counting down.
ACACCGCCGGTTTCGTTCATCAGGTGATGTACAACACCTACCTGAAAGACCACGAGGCCCCAGAGGACATCGAGTACTACATGTGTGGTCCTGGCCCGATGTCAAAGGCTGTCGTAGGTATGCTCGACTCCCTCGGCGTAGAGCCGGAGTCAATTATGTACGACAACTTCGGAGGATGATGGGGGATTAGGAATGAGGAATTAGGAATGAGGAATTAGGAATTGGCTGCGCATTGGCATTTCATTCCTCATTCCTAATTCCTCATTCCTAATTAAATTCCTAATTAAATTCCTAATTCCTCATTCCTAATTCCTCATTCTTAATTAAATTTCTCATTAAATATTAAATTTCCGTTAAAGCAACAAAAAAAGTTGCTTTTTTTTTTTCATTTTGCCCAAAGATTATTATCTTTGCACATTGAAAACTTAATATTGAAATGTTATGATGACTCTGATAATAGTCCTTCTATTAATATTAGGCTATATACTTATAGCTACTGCACACCTTACAAACGTGAACAAGGCAGCTATCGCTATGTTCATGGGAACAGTAGGATGGGTGTTCTATATCTGCTATGGCACGGACTTTGTGATGAGTCAGCATCCTCATGAATACATCGATTTTCTTGCCGGTGAGGAGGCCAACAGCAAATCGGTGAAATTCTTTATATATGACAACATATTCCTGAAATATGTGGGAAAGGCTGCGGCTATCGTGATGTTCCTCCTTGCCACAATGTCCATTATTGAAATACTCAACAACAATGGTTGTTTTGACTTCATCAGCGCATGGATAAGGACGCGTAACTCAAAACGCCTTCTTTGGACTATCACCGTTGCCACATTCCTTATCTCAGCCAATCTCGACAATCTCACAACTACGATGATGATGCTTGTCATCATGCGCAGCATTGTGCAGAACCGCCGGCAACGTATGCTTATTGGAAGTGCCATAGTGCTCGCTTCAAATGCCGGAGGATGTTTCACGGTTATCGGCGACCCCGCTGGTGTGATTTTATGGGGTGGGGAGGCTGTCACTGCCTCAAACTTCTCTGCTTATCTATTCTTGCCTGCAATGGTGGCATGGGTGCTGCCCACTGTGCTCATCCAAATGTCACTTCCCGCCAGGCTTGACGTGGAATGGCCCGCAATGCCTTATCGTGGCGATGACACCAATCTCAACTCTTGGCAGCGAGTCACCATGCTGTTCGTGGGTATAGGCGGGTTGTGGTTCATACCCACGTTCCATAACATCACCAAACTCAGTCCGTTCCTCGGTGCGCTATGTGTGTTGTCGGTGTTGTGGGTGGTGAATGAGGCATTCAACCGCAAGCTCATCAATAGCGACAAGATGGTGCAGCGACGCTCTCCGCAGTCGGTGCAGTATGGAAGCATACAATTGATACTCTTTGTTATGGGCATCATGCTTGCCTTGGGAGTGGTTAGCGAGACTGGTTTCTTTGCAAATATCTCCGAGTGGTTCGACTATAATGTCCACAATATATGGATAATGGGCATCCTTGCCGGACTCGTCAGTGGTGTTGTCGATACCTTCACAGTGGCGATGACAAGCTTGTCGATGTATTCCGTCGTGGATGCAAGCCAGTTGGGTATGTGGGCTGATTCCGACTATATGTCCAACTTCGTGCAGAACGGCGCGTTCTGGAAGTTGATTGTGTATAGCACAAGCATCGGTGGCTGCCTGCTCTGCTTCGCTTCTTCCAGCGGAGTGGTACTGATGAAGATGGAGCGAATACGAATAGGATGGTATTTCAAGAGCATCACGCCAAAGGTGGCTGTGGGATGGCTCTTGGGAATGGCTGTGTTATGGGCGGAAGTTTATTTTGCCGGATAATGGATATTGTAATAATTAGGATAATATATAATAATCGGATAATATATAATATAAGGTAATAGAAAGTAATCATAAAATATTTAGCTTATGGCAAAGATAAAGACAATTGGTGTTTTGACATCTGGAGGCGATGCTCCTGGAATGAATGCAGCCATACGTGCCGTCACGAGGGCTGGTATCTATAACGGTTTCCAAATCAAGGGTATCTATCGCGGTTTTGACGGTCTCATTAACGGAGAGGTCCGTCCGTTTACTACCGAGAATGTCAGTGGTATCATCATGCAGGGCGGTACAATACTGAAGACCGCACGCAGTAAGGAGTTCATGACTCCTGAGGGAATGCAGAAGGCATACGACACATTGGTGAAGGAGAATATCGACGCCCTCGTGGTAATCGGAGGTAACGGTTCGCTCACCGGTGCGCGCAACTTTGCCGCCGAATATGATGTGCCATGTATCGGTCTGCCTGGAACAATCGACAACGACCTCTACGGCACCGACTCCACCATTGGCTACGACACAACACTTAACACAATCCTCGAATGTGTTGACCGCATCCGCGACACAGCGCAGAGCCACGAGCGTATCTTCTTCATCGAGGTGATGGGACGCGACGCAGGATTCCTCGCCCAGAACTCAGCCATCGCCAGTGGCGCCGAGGCTGCCATCATCCCCGAGGAGGCAACCGACGTTGACCAGTTGGGACGATTCATGGAGCGCGGTATCCGTAAGTCGAAGAAGAGCTGTATCGTCATCGTGTCCGAAAGCCCCAAGTGCGGTGCTCTCTATTATGCCGACCGTGTGAAGAAAGAGTTCCCCGACTTCGACGTGCGTGTGTCAATCCTTGGTCACCTTCAGCGCGGCGGACGCCCAACAGCCCGCGACCGAATACTTGCCAGCCGTACTGGAGTGGGAGCCATCGAGGCCATCATCCAGGGTCAGCGCAATGTCATGGTGGGAGTGAGGAACAACGAGGTGGTATATGTGCCTTTCGCAGATGCCATCCGTACAGACAAGCCGCTCGACATGAAGCTCATAAAAGTGCTCGACGAGTTGAGTATTTAATGATTTTTATATCATAACATGGTGAATAGTTAGCAAAAAATGTTCAAAATGATATAATAATAGTCGATATTGGTAGAAAATGTCGAATTAATTTTTGTATGACAAGATTTTTTGCTATCTTTGCAAGCAGAAAACCGAAATAAATTAATTATATAATAAAGACAGCTTATGGCACAAATTAGTGGACACATTTCCCAGATTATCGGACCTGTCATCGACGTGTTCTTCGACACAAAGGGACAGGACGCTGAGAAGGTGTTGCCGAAAATCCATGATGCCCTGAAGATCGAAAGACCAGACGGTCGAGAACTCGTTGTCGAGGTGCAGCAGCATATCGGTGAGGACACCGTGCGCTGTGTGGCTATGGACAACACCGACGGACTGCAGCGAGGACTGGAGGCAAAGCAGACGGGATCACCTATTGTGATGCCTGCTGGCGAACAGATCAAGGGCCGAATGATGAATGTTATCGGACAGCCTATTGATGGTATGAAATCA
>JALERP010000064.1 GCA_022764085.1 Prevotella sp. | reverse complement strand
ACCTTTGCAGCCAAAATTTGATAATATATTAAATTGTAATTATAATAGTTAAGTAAAAATGAAAAAAGGAATTCATCCAGAGAACTATCGCCCCGTCGTATTTAAGGATATGTCCAACGGCGATATGTTCCTTACACGTTCTACTGCCAAGACAAATGATACAGTAGAATTTGAAGGCGAAACTTACCCTGTGGTAAAAGTCGAAATCTCAAGCACCTCTCACCCGTTCTATACTGGTAAGAGCAAGCTCGTCGATACTGCTGGACGTGTTGACAAGTTCTTCAGCCGTTACGGTAAGGCCGCCAAGAAATAAAATAAATATTAAAATTGGACGACATTTAAGAATGCGTCGGATAGTTGCATATATCCGATGCATTCTTTTTTTTGCAACATGTTTTGTTAAAGAATAAAAAATTACCGGCTAAATCCTTTGTATTCTGCATTATTTGGTGTATCTTTGCACTACATTTATACAAAGAACAAGAAATGAGTACTATTTTTGATTTCTCTGTCAAGGACAGAAAAGGAAAGAGCGTAGCTCTTAAGGAGTATGCACCAGAAGTGCTGCTCATAGTCAACACAGCCATTAAGTGCGGATTTACTCCGCAGTATGAGGAACTGGAAAAACTCTATGAGAAATATCATAGCCAGGGATTTGAGATTCTTGACTTCCCCTGCAACCAGTTCGGACAGCAGGCTCCCGGTACCGACGAGTCTATACATCAGTTCTGCAAGCTCAACTACGGTACTGAATTCCCGCGTTTCAAGAAGGTGAAGGTTAACGGCGATGATGCTGACCCCTTGTTCAAGTATCTCAAGGAACAGAAGGGATTCCAGGGATGGGATATGGACCACAAGTTGGCTGGCATTCTTGACGATATGCTTAAAAAGGATGATCCCGACTACCAGCAGAAACCAGATATCAAGTGGAATTTCACTAAGTTCCTTACAAACAAGCGCGGTATGGTGGTTGATCGTTTTGAGCCAACTACGAGCATCGAGGTAATTGAAGAGCGCATTCAACAGCTCCTTCATGAGAATATTTGATTTTTTAAAATATGAATATAATGGCACAATCCCCAGAACATGTCCGTTGCCTGATTATTGGTAGCGGTCCTGCCGGATACACGGCAGCTATTTATGCGTCCAGAGCTAACCTGCAGCCGGTTGAATACTGCGGCTTGCAACCTGGCGGACAATTGACGCAAACTACTACAGTTGAGAATTTCCCGGGTTATCCTCAAGGAGTTGACGGTAACCAGATGATGATGGACATCCGTGAACAGGCAGAACATTTCGGTGCCGATATACGTGACGGAATCATTGTCAAGGCAGACTTCTCGGAGAAGCCATATACTCTGACTGTTGAGGACGGGCATGTCATCAAGGCTGACACTGTGATAATTGCCACTGGAGCATCAGCAAAGTATCTCGGTCTTGACGACGAGCGTAAATACAATGGTATGGGAGTTTCGGCATGCGCCACATGCGACGGCTTTTTCTATCGCAAGAAGACGGTGGCTGTGGTTGGCGGAGGCGACACGGCTTGCGAGGATGCGCTTTACTTGGCGGGACTAGCCAAGAAGGTTTACCTTATTGTGCGCAAACCTTATCTTCGCGCATCTAAGGTGATGCAGGAGAGAGTCATGAATAACGAGAAAATAGAGATTCTGTTTGAGCATAATACCGTGGGACTATTTGGTGAGGATGGAGTGGAAGGCGCTCATCTCGTGAAACGTATGGGTGAGGCTGACGAGGAGAAGGTTGATATCGCTATCGACGGATTTTTCCTTGCCATAGGTCACAAACCCAACAGTGATGTGTTTAAGGAATGGCTCGATACCGACGAGGTGGGTTATCTGAAGAAGATTGACGGCACGCCGCGGACAAAGCTCCCTGGAGTGTTTGTTGCCGGCGATGTGGCAGACCCGACTTATCGTCAGGCTATCACAGCGGCTGCCTCAGGATGCCAGGCTGCCATAGAGGCAGAACGCTATCTGTTGAATAGCTAAATACTCTTGACATAAGAAAAAACATCAAGGCCACAGATTCAAAGAACCTGTGGCCTTATATTGTTTTATAGTGGCGTCAGAGTTATACGATGTCGAGAAGCCCCCTGATGTCTTCAATTACATAGTCAGCTCCGGCTGTATCCATATTCTCTCCTTTACATTTCACAGCGCATGTCTTGATTCCCGCTTGTTTGCCGAGGATGATGTTAGAAGAGTTCTCTCCTACAATCAACACCTGCGAAGGGTCGGTATCGGTATGTTCAAGAACTTTGTTGACGATATTCCCGCTTTGTGGAGAGCTACCTTTCTCATTGGCAGTAACGATAACAGAGAAAAGACTGCTGAGGTTCAAGTCATCAAGCAAGGCCTCCAGTGCTTCCTTGTCTTGATTACTTGCCAAGATAAGGGTTACGCCCATAGCGTACATCTCTTTCAAAGTGTCCTTGACTGTCTTGATGGCAGTACAGGCCTTATTCAAAGTTCCGTCAAAATCAAGAATTACCGTGTTCATAATATATGGAATTTAAAAGTGCAACATGTTAATAATCTCATAATTGATAGCCTTGGTAAAGAGATAAAGGTTGCCGGTTTTCATAAGAGAGTCTTTTGTTATTTTAAAAGAACCTCGCTTCACAGCGAAGTTCTTTTATTAACTTTAAAAACTAAATTAATCAACCATAAACCTTAACCATTAATATTCAAATTAATACTCTTATAACGTATAGACTTTTTCTTTCTTAATTGCGTTGCAAAGGTACAAAAAGATTTCCTAACCGATGTTTATTCTAAGTTTTTTGAGGTTGATTTTTCGATAGAATCACGCATTTTCAACTATAATTCACGCATTTTCCACCCAAATTGTACGAAAAAGCAAAAAAATTGTTGAGAAAACAATGTTTTTTCAATATTTTGTTGTAATTTCGCAGCGAAATTGAAATATCAATGGAGTTAATAGATATCATAGAAATTCTTGTCATTGCCCTCGTCATTGCCATACTTATTGTGATGAGGCTCAATCAGCGTAACTCTAAACTAAGGCAGAAAGCCCAGATGAACATGATGTTCACAAGTATCACCCACGAACTGCTTACACCTCTTACTATATTGTCGGCTTCCATAGAACACATGCGCGATGTTGAACCGAAGCACAAACTGCAGTATGCGCTTATGGAAATCAACATACAAAGGTCGGTGCGACTATTGCAACAGATTCTTGAGACGACAAAGGCTCAGGACGGAAGGTTGAAGTTGCTTGTGTCCCATGGCGACGTAATGGGATATATACGCAACACTGCCCAGTCAATAATTCCACTTATGGCAAAGAAACACCTGAAATTCAGTGTGAAATGCCAACCGGAGAGCATGATGGGGTGGATTGACACGGATAAGCTCGACAAGATTATCTTCAACCTTCTGTCAAATTCGGCAAAATACACCACTGGGGAAAACGGACTGGTGGAATTGAATGTCAGGACTAATGACCGCTACGACCGAATTTTCATTGAAATCAGGGATAACGGTTGCGGAATCCCGGAATCCCGCAAAAAACACCTCTTTGAACTTTTTTATGACGGAGAGTACAGGCGTTTCAACACCATGGGCACAGGATTGGGGCTCTCGCTGACGCGTGAACTGGTGTATCTTAATAATGGTACTATCTCTTACGAGAGCGAGGAGGGAAAGGGAACTACCTTCTATATCACTTTGCCTATTAACAAAGAGTCTTTTGATTTAACGCAAATAGATGAGAAAAACAAGGTGGATATCAACAAGCCGATGTCGGCGGTGCTTGACTTGGGAGAGGAAGAATCATTATTGGACAATGACTTTGTGCTTACCGATAAAATCAGCAAAAATGTAGCAACCGACACGATGAAACCGAAGGAAATTGCCGATTCTTCCGATGAGGATGCTTATACCATTCTTGTCGTGGAGGACAATTTGGAACTGCTGATGCTGATGAAACAGTTGCTGTCGAGAAAATACAAGGTGGAAACTGCCCGACACGGACGCGAGGCTGTGGAACTTATAGAAAAGACAGAACTTGACCTTATCATATCCGACGTGATGATGCCGGTGATGGACGGATATGAGCTTGTAAAATATGTGAAGAACAGTGTTGGCTACCGTCATCTCCCTATTATTATGCTTACCGCCAAGACGCAGGAGACAGACAAGATGGACGCCCTGACGGTTGGGGCTGACGAATATATGACCAAACCCTTTAAGATGAAGGAACTGCTGTTGCGCATCGACAACATGATTGCCAACAGGCAACGAATCACTCGTGAGTTCAAACAGCAGAGTATAGAGGAAGTAAAAGTGAAAAACGTCACGATGCCTTCGCCAGATAATGAATTCCTCGAGAAGGCAATGACTTGTGTGCATAATCATCTTGATGATTCTGACTACGACAGGGACAGCTTCGCTTCTGACATGGGTATGAGCGCATCATCGCTTTACAACAAGCTAAGGGCTGTTACGGGTATGAATGCCACAAGTTTCATACGCGACATACGTATGAAGGAAGCTTGCCGTTTGGCAAAATCCACCCCGGGCATTCGTGTCAGCGACCTGGCTTATAGCGTGGGATACAAAGACCCCAAATATTTCTCAACGATCTTCAAGAAGGAGTTTGGCATGCAGCCTTCAGAATATATCGAGAGCATAGCAAACCCAAAACAGTAAGGATGCCGTTGAGCATCAGCAGTTCATAACCAAACTTATACCCCCATACAGCCTGTGTGGCAGTGTCGATGGCATAGCAGAGCAGGGGAGAGGCAACGGCAATGTATGGCACTGCCGCGTCCCATGGCTTTAGCTTAGGGAAAAGGATGGCGAAGCCGAAGAGTCCGAGCAACGGTCCATAGGTATATGAACATATAATATATATGGCATCTATGACACTCGTGGAGTTTAACATCTTGAATGAAAGAATGAACATCACGAAAAGCACGCACAGCAACAGATGAACACGGCGGCGCAGTTTCTCATCGTCTTGTTTCTCCATGACATCCACGCATACACTTGTTGTCAGGGCGGTCAGTGCTGAGTCGGCACTGCTGAACGAGGCGGCTACGATACCTATTGTAAACAACACCACTACCGTTTCGCCAAGTCGGCCCGAAGCGGCAAACATCGGCAGCAGCGCGTCGCCCGATGCCGGCAGTTCGTTGCCCGTATGGGCGGCGAGCATCACGAGCAGGACGCCAAGACCGAGGAAAAGGGCATTTACAGGCACAAAGGCAAATCCGTAGGTACACATATCCTTCTGTGCCTCACGCAGTGTCTTGCAGGTCAGGTTCTTTTGCATCATGTCCTGGTCAAGGCCGGTCATCACTATCACTATGAATATTCCGCTTATGAACTGTTTCCAGAAATACTGCGTTGATTTTGCATCGTCGAAGACAAAGATGCGGCTCATCCCGCTTTCGCTGATTGCATTGTATGCGTCGGAAAAGCTCATGCCGAGCGACGATGCCACATTCACGGTTATCAGTATCAATGCACCGAAGAGGCAGGTGGTCTGGAATGTGTCAGTCCACACCAAAGTCTTTATTCCGCCGTTGCGTGTGTAGAGCCATATCAGCGCCACCATCACTATGACGGTCAGCCAGAACGGTATGCCTATAGGTGCAAAGACATAGTCGTGGAGGATGATGCACACGACAAAGAACCTCACCGATGCCCCTATTATCTTCGACAACAGGAAAAACCATGCTCCGGTCTTGTATGACTGTCGGCCAAGCCGTGAGCCGAGGTAAGAGTATATCGTGGTGAGGTTGTTACGGTAATATATTGGCAGCAACAGGAAAGCCACCGCGAAATATCCGAGGATGAATCCGGTGCATGTCTGCAGGTATGTCATGTCCATCCTTGTCACCATGCCCGGCACCGAGACGAAGGTCACTCCCGAGATGGATGCTCCCACCATTCCGAATGCCACCATATACCATGGCGACTTGCGGTTGCCGCGGAAAAACGTGTCGTTGTTCGTCTTCCGTCCTGTCATTATGCGGCTGAATACATACAACGCCGCAAAATACACTAATATCGTCAATACAATCGTCATACTTTATTTTTCATTTCGTCAACTACGACAATCGCCTCCTCCACACTCCTCACGTCGTTAATGACAACGCTTCGCTTGCCGTTGTTCTCGCGTATTGTACATCTGCGCGGATGTGTGGCTATATAGTTGAGGATGGAGTCGAAAGCCTGGCTTTGGTAGTATGCGCTATGTGAGTTGCTCACTAAGAAAAGTGTCATTCGCCCCATCTTGAGCATCACCTTCTCGCAACCGAGACTGCGGGCCTTGCGCCTTAGCGGCACCACGCGCATCAGTTCTTCTGCAACCATAGGTATCTCGCCAAAACGGTCAACAAGTCGCTGGCGGTAGCGCGTCAGTTCGTCATCGTCCTTCAGGTTGTCCAGTTCGCGGTATAGCAACATGCGCTCACTGTCCGTTGGCACCCATCTGTCGGGGAAGTACATCTCGATGTCGCTCTCCACTGCACAGTCGTCCACAAAGTCTTCGCCGCTCACCTCGCCGCTCTTTATCTCCTCCTTGTAAAGCTCGCTGAACTCGTCGTTTTTCAATTCCGTAACGGCCTGTGACAGTATCTTCTGGTAGGTCTCATAGCCAAGGTCGGCAATGAAACCGCTCTGCTCTGCCCCCAGCAGGTTTCCCGCTCCACGTATGTCAAGGTCCTGCATGGCGATATTGATGCCGCTGCCCAGGTCGCTGAAGTTCTCCAGTGCCTCTAATCTTCGGCGTGACTCGGGGTTGAGTGCGGAAAGCGGCGGTGCCAGCAGATAGCAGAACGCCTTGCGGTTGCCGCGTCCCACTCGTCCGCGCATCTGGTGCAAGTCGCTTAGTCCGAAGTAGTGGGCACCATTGATGATGATGGTGTTGGCATTTGGTATGTCGATGCCGTTTTCCACTATCGTGGTTGAGATCAGCACGTCATAGTCATAGTTGGCGAAGTCGAGTATGATATGCTCCAGGTCTTCGGGCTTCATCTGTCCGTGTCCGATGACTATGCGTGCGTCGGGGATGTATTTGTGGATAGTGTCGGCGAGATGCTGCAAGTCATTTATCCTGTTGCTCACGATATACACCTGGCCGTTGCGGCTCATCTCGAAGTTGATGGCATCCACCATTATCTCCGCGCTGAACGTGTGTATCTCGGTTTGGATGGGATATCGGTTGGGTGGGGGAGTCTGTATGATGCTCAGGTCGCGCGCCCCCACCAATGAGAACTGCAGTGTGCGCGGGATGGGAGTGGCCGACATGGTCAGTGTATCTACATTCACCTTCACCTGGCGCAGCTTCTCCTTGGTGCTCACTCCGAATTTCTGCTCCTCGTCGATGATGAGCAGTCCCAAGTCCTTGAACTTCACTTGTTTGCCTATCAGTTTATGTGTGCCGATGAGAATGTCCACCTTGCCCTCGCTGAGGTCTTTCAGCAACTCCTTTGTCTGTTTCGCACTGCGTGCCCTTGTCAGGTAATCCACTCTTACGGGGAAGTCCTTCAGTCGTTTGCTGAATGTCTGGTAATGCTGGTATGCAAGCACAGTTGTCGGCACGAGCACCGCCACTTGCTTTGAGTCAGTGGCCGCCTTGAATGCCGCTCTCACAGCCACCTCGGTCTTTCCGAATCCCACGTCGCCGCACACCAGTCGGTCCATCGGCCTTGCCTTTTCCATGTCAGCCTTCACGTCGTTAGTGGCTTTCAGCTGGTCGGGAGTGTCTTCGTACAGGAAGCTCGCTTCGAGTTCGTGCTGCAGATAAGAGTCGGGAGTGAATGCGAATCCCTTCTCCTTGCGTCTCTGTGCGTATAACTTGATAAGGTCGCGCGCAATGTCCTTTATTTTGTTCTTCGTGCGCTCCTTGAGTTTTTCCCATTGTCCGGTGCCGAGTGTTGACACCCTTGGAGGGTCGCCGTTGTCCTGTGCCTTGTATTTCGCTACTTTGTATAAGGAATGTATTGACACATAGATAGCATCGCCGCGTTGGTAAGTAATCTTTATCATCTCCTGATATCCGTCGCCGTTTGGCATTCTCACGAGACCGCCGAACTTACCTATTCCGTGGTCAATATGCACGACGTAGTCTCCAATCTCAAACTGGCTGATTTCCTTTAGTGTAAGGGCCACCTTGCCGCTGCGTGCCTTTTCCGAGCGTAGGTTGTACTTATGGAAACGGTCGAATATCTGATGGTCAGTAAATAAGCAAGCCTTCAGCATGTTATCCACAAAACCCTCGTGTAGGGTCTTGTCAACGAAAGCCCCCCCTGGCTCACCCAGTATCTCCTTCAGCCTCTCCTGTTGTTTCCTGCTGTCGGCAAGAATATACACCTTGTATCCCATAAGCTGATAATCCTCAAGCGACTTTTTCAGAAGGTCAAAATTCTTGTGGAAGAGAGGCTGGGGTTTTATCCCGAACCTTATGGTGGTGTCGGGCTGTCGGCTTGGCTTGTGTCCTATCTCTATCATGCGGAAGTTCAGGGCGTCGCGCATGAACTGGCTGCCACTGACCAACTGCATGTCGCTCCTCATGCGCTTCATAATCTCCTGCCGCTCCATCTCAGTGGTACCTTCTGTCATCTCGGCTACGGCCTGTTTGGAGAATCCCTCTTCATATACATTATTAATAATGTCGCACACGTATGTGAAGTCCTTTACGCAGATGATGGAGTCTTCGGGCAGGAACGAGAGCAGGGGAATCCTGTCCTCCGTTTGCTGCGACAGTTCAGGCACGATGGTCGCTGAGTCGCACTTGTCCTTCGACAACTGGTTTTCCACCTCGAACGTGCGGATAGAGTCGATGTCATCACCGAAGAAGTCGATGCGGAACGGATATTCGCAGCTGAATGAGAACACGTCCAGGATGCTTCCGCGCCGAGCGAACTGTCCAGGTTCATAAACATAGTCAACCTCGGAGAATCCGAACTCGCGCAGTGTGTTCACTATATCGTCCATCGGTTTCTCCTCGTCCTTGCTTAACACAAGCATCCTGCTGTCCATACTTTTCTGCGACACCACAAGTTCAGCCACAGCCTCGGGGTAAGACACTATGAAGAGCGAATCTTCATTCTTAATTTTTAATTCTTCATTCTTAATTTTTAATTCTTCATTCTTAATTCTTAATTCTTCATTCTTAATTAAACACAGTCCCTCGGTTCGCAGTATCTCGCTCGCCGGGTCTTTCTGGCCGTATTTTATCGCCCTTCGGTATGAAGATGGGAAAAACAGCACTTGTTTGTCGCCCATAATCTGCGTAAAGTCATGATACAGGTAGCCCGCCTCGTCGGCATCCTGCATGATGAACAGGATAGTTTGCCGGCATTTGGTGGCAACGGCACTGAAAAGCAGCGACGGTGAGGACGCAAGAAGCCCGTCGAGAAAAATGTTTCTCGACTTTGTGTCGCCCATCACTTTGGCAAGAGCCGCCACCTGTGGCAGATGGGCATAAAGTTGACATAATTCCTGAATATTCATTAATTCTCGTCTTACAAGCTGCAAAATTACAAATAATATATAAGAAAAAGGCAAAAAAGAGCAAAATAATTTTGTGCTTTCTCGAATTTGCATTACCTTTGCCGAAAAACAACAAAAAAGTCCTATCAAATGACAACAAGTGACAGCATAGTAATCATTCCTACTTATAACGAGAAGGAAAACATTGAGAAAATCATCCGGGCCATAAACAAGCTCGACAAGCAGTTTCATATCCTCGTTATCGACGACGGTTCGCCCGACGGCACGGCGGCAATCGTAAAGCGGTTGATGCAGGATGAGTTTGCGGGAGGACTCTTCATCGTGGAGCGTCCGGGCAAGCTCGGGCTTGGCACGGCTTATATCCAGGGATTCAAGTGGGCATTGGAGCACGACTATGAGTATATCTTCGAGATGGACGCCGACTTCAGCCACGACCCAGCCGACCTTCCGCGGCTTTACAGCGCATGCCATGACGAGGGCTACGACCTTGCCATAGGGTCGCGCTATGTCTCGGGAGTGAATGTTGTCAACTGGCCCATGGGGCGCGTGCTGATGAGCTACTTCGCCAGCAAGTATGTGAGGTTTGTCACTGGCTTCAAGGTACACGACACCACCGCCGGTTTCAAGTGCTATCGCCGCCGAGTGCTTCAGACCATCGAACTTGACAAGATCAAGTTCCGCGGTTATGCCTTCCAGATAGAGATGAAGTTCACGGCATACAAGATAGGCTTCCGTATTAAAGAGGTGCCAGTCATCTTTGTCAACCGCCGCGAGGGTGTGAGCAAGATGAGCGGCGGCATCTTCGGCGAGGCTTTCTTTGGGGTGATGCGACTGCGCCTCGACGGCTGGACACGCAAGTATCCGAAGGTTAATTAAACTCCGTGTCTCAGTGCCTCTGTGTTTAAAAATTGACCTGTTTCGGGTTTCCCCGACATTCTTTGACCAATATCAAAAATTAGCCCGTGGGCGATAACAAATTGCCCAAAAAGTATTGCCAGTTCAGAAAATAGTCGTAATTTTGCAGCGTCAAAAGGACAAAAGGACAGCGCTGTAAAGGACGACAAGACACATTTGATAATAGGTAAAAGAAAGATTGTATTTTAGGTAAAAAGATTAAAGTAAAGAAAGGGTAACATTATGAAAAAGATGATTATGACAGTTATGGCTGTGCTCTGCATGACCACAACATTTGCAAAAGACGAGAACGCAAACGCAACAAGCGCAATGAGCGCATTCGACATGAGCGTTAACATGAACAAGCTCAGTGAGAGTCTCAATCTCACAGCCGACCAGCGCGAGAGTGTATCTGACGTTCACCACACCTTCTGCGGCGAGATGATGGTTGCCGCACAGGCTGGCAACGAGGACCAGAAGGATCTCATGATTAAGGCTGTGAACAAGGACTTGAAGTACATGCACTACATCCTCAACAAGGAGCAGTACCGCAAGTATGTGATGGTTCTCAACGCCACACTTCTCAATCGTGGCTTGGACGTTACAAAGTAAAGATAGTATTGGGTAAATTATTATAAACTGAAAGAGAGTGGCGGACATCGTTGTCGTCACTCTCTTTTTGTATAGTGCTGTGCGGTTAGAAATCTACGCCACAGCGCAACTCACTCCAAGTGCGGTACCCACGGCTGCGAGATTAAGGGGGCTCCCTCCCTCCGCAAAATTAATAAACACAGAGTCACAGAGCCACGGAGTTTTTGAATTCTCTGTATCTTCAGAAAACTTAAAATACAAACTCTCTGTATCTTCAGAAAACTTAAAATACAAACTCTCTGTATCTTCAGACAACTTAAAATATACTCTCCGTGGCTCTGTGCCTCTGTGTTCAAGGCCTCGCCCTGCAAGGGCAAAAGCTCATAGCCCAGGGCAACACCCTGGGGATGGTGCAGCGATGAAGCACGCCCTGTAAGGGCAAAAGCATAAATTCATAACGCTTGTCTCCTGACGCTTTTGCCCTTCCAGGGCGCATTGTGGCGGTTAGCCTACCCAGGGCGATGCCCTGGGCTATGCGCTTATTGGGCTTTCAGCCCGCTCCTCGGCCGCTTGTTAACCATACGGGACAGAGGGAAATGGCTACATCTCTGACTAAGGCTGACGTCGGTTTGCTGAGGCACGGATTGCCGGAGGGGGTGACGCTCCACATGTATCCCGACCACGACGAGCCAGGGATGAAACTATTCGAGGATTTGAAGCGGTGGTTTCCACAGTTGAAAGGGCATGTGCTGCCCGAGGGGTACAAGGACTTCGGACAGTGGTACGGGGCTGAGAGACAGGTACATTGACCCGCTCTGACCTGCTAACGGTACAAAGCCTCGTATTGCCTTACGATGTCTTTCCACATGTAATGTTTCTTCGCCACCTCCAGCATATTCTCGCCTTTCAGATTCTGCATTCCGAGATAGTCAATCAGTTGCAGGTCGTTGGCATAGTAATGTGCCTTGTTACAGGTGGTCTCGCGGTTGAACACCACGTCGTATGCCAAGATAGGGCAACCGAAGAACATTGCCTCTACCAACGAAGGATTGGTGCCGCCGCAACTGTGTCCGTGAATATAGTTTTTGCAATTCTTTCTGAGAGTGTATAGCACGTCGAGGTCGTATATGGGGTCCAACATCTTGATGTTGCTGAGCAGTCCGTATTTCCACCTCAGCCTTTGTCCATACACGCTATAGTCCCAGTTTCCGATGAACACTAACGGAAGTTTGAACTTTGCGAAGGCGTCAAGAGTGACGTGGCAGTTGTTCTCAGGTTCTATGCGACAAATCGACAAGGTGTAGTTGTGCCTCCTCAGTCCGTATTTATATAGTATTCCCCTCTGTTGTTCCTCTGAAACGTCGCGTATGGTATGGTCGCCGCCGTAAGCAATGAGGTGGGATGGCTTATGATATGTCTCGGTGACATAGTCCTGTATGCCCTTGTTGTCGGCGATGATGTCATCGGCAAACTTTACCGCCAGCACCTCGTTGAGCTTCAGGAATGAGCGTGCGAAGAATCCCCATTTGGCTCGGGTATGCTCACGCCCGTCGATGTTTACGATGAGTTTCTTGCTGTAAAACAACCTGAATATCGGAATGAAAATACCTCCCGACACTCCGAGCAGCAGTACCGTGTCATATCCCCTGATGCAGCGTATGAGCGACAGTATGTCGTAGGGTATGCTTTGTATGCCGTTGGCATGCAGAAAAGGGATATATTTCAGTTTTGCCCCCATGTAAGTCTTCTGTTTTTTCTTGTAGTCCCTACCTGAACAAAATACGGTGTATTCCACTTTGTTGGACTTGAACTTGCCGATGAGGTTTTCCACGAGTGTCTCAAATCCTCCGTATTGTGCTGGTACGCCTTGTGTGCCTACTATTGCTACCTTTCTTATTCTCATAGTCCATTTCCTTGTTAATGTCCGTAAAACAATCTTATTGTGTTTGCTATCTTTTCTGTCATGTTATCAGAATCATAGAGTTGTGCCCGTGTTATGGCGTTGTGCGACATTTTCCTATAAATGTCAATGTATGACAGCATTTCCCTTATTCTTTTTTCTATTTTGTCCATTTCGCTAACGTCAATCTTGTATCCGTTCACTCCGTCATCCACCATCTCCGCCACTCCGCCTTCTGTTGGGACAATCACTGGCAGTGCCGCGCTCATGGCCTCGAGCACTGTCATGCCGAATGTCTCGATGACCCTGTTCTTGTCGGAGAGGTTCAGCAGCAATGATGCCTTGTTGTAGAATGGTGTCACGTCGTTTTGACGGGGATAAACCGTGAGGTTTTCGCCTATAGTCTTCTGCAAACTGTTTGCCGAGATATAATCGTCGATTTTCTCCTGCGAGTCGTTAAGCACGAGGGTGAACCTGTATTCAGGCATTCTTGCCGAGAGTTCGATGAATTCTTTTGTGCCTTTGTATGCCTTGAGCGATGCGAGCATCAGTATGTTCTTTTGTCTGAAAGCCCTTTCAGTGTCGGGTTTCAACTTCTCAACAAACGCCTTTGGCAGTGCATTTGGAATGACCCTCACCTTGCTGCGGTCGGCAAGAGATGACGCCTGGTATTCCGACACGCACATGATCTCGTGGGCCAGTCGCTGCATCATCCACGAAAGCGTCTTGTAGAACACGCCTTTGATGAATGCGTTTTCATGATAGTGATACACAACCCTCTTGCCCATAATCCTTCCCGCCAAAGCAGGGCCCACGGGCAGCAGCGTGTTGATATAGAACACCACATCCCTGTTGAATATCCATCTGAATGCCAGGAAGAATGTGTATATCTGCACGGCGGCATATCTTGCCATGGTTATGGCGGGATTATTGGAGAAGCGGTAGAAATACGAGTGCTTTGTCAATCCGTCCATTCCTACAAGTTCGTCGAGCACGCCTCCTTTCGACGTCACCAAATCCACCTTGAACCCTTTACGCAACAAGCCTTCGAGCACCATCCTGAGAACGATGGGACTGCCGCTGAAGTCGTTGTAAAGATGAAAACAAATGATGCGCTTCACTTTCTTTAAATTAGGAATTAGGGATTAGGGATTAGGGATTAGGAATTAGGAATTAGGGATTAGGAATTAGGAATGAGAGGATACTGTTCCACAGTTTCATCGACTTGGCGATGTCTCCATCTACATTGCCTTGTTCGCGTAAGGTAAATCTTGCGATAATCTCAATGAGATACGCTTTGTAGCTGTCGGTGTTTATCCATTTTCCATTGTCGCTGTTTATATATCTGATGATATCTTCCAAATGCCAGTGACGTTCGAAGATGGCAGTCTGGGTAAAGAAATGATACCTGTCCAACATTGGCGGATAAGTCATCTTGGCATATTCCCAGTCGAAGACGAAAAGTTCGCCTTTCTCCACAAACATATTCCA
>JALERP010000059.1 GCA_022764085.1 Prevotella sp. | reverse complement strand
TTGCCTTCTTGGTTCGGTCGTCAACAGACTTGTCTTTTGACGATGCAGCAACAGTCTTCCGGGTGTTGTCGAAGATGACATATCCCGTGGAATCTATCAGTCCCATGGCATCGGGGAATGTGAAGAAGGCGAAGTGCGGAGCCTCGGCATCGAGCAAGTCCTTGGAATATAGAAACTCATCATGCGGCAGTCCAAGCATAGCCAATATTGTCGCTGAGATGTCAATCTGTCCTCCTATTGTCTCCACATTGCGAGGCTCTGCTATCATGCCTCCAAGCATGATAAGCGGAATCTCATATCTCCACAGTTTGTAGTTGTCAATTTTCTGAGGCCAGCAACCGAGATGGTCGGGCACTATCACCACCAGCGTGTTCTTCCACTGCGGCAACTTCTTCAACTCAGTGATGAATCGCCCAAGGTGATAGTCGGCGTATGAGAAGGCATTGAGCTCCGGTTGCTTCATCTTATGATAGTCGGGCACGTCGAAAGGTTCATGACTACTTCCCGTCATCATCATCTTCATAAAACGCTTGTTCGGGTCGAAGGTCTTGATGTCGGCAAGCAAGCGGTCATATACAGCTCCATCTGCAACTCCCCATTTACCCGTATGCAGTGGCTTGTCAAAGTCAAACTGGTGGGTGACATATTGGAATCCCGTTCCCATCAGATACGACTTCATGTTACTGTAATTGGCATCTCCACCATAATAGAAACGGGTGTCATATCCGTTCTTGCCAAGAGCCCCAGCAAGAGAAGGCAGTGAGGTGGATATTCGTGGCATGTCCATCACGCTCATAGTGGGTTGTGCTGGCAATGCGCTCATCACTGCCACCATAGCCCTGTCGGTGCGGAAGGAGTTGGCATAGATATTAGAGAAATATATTCCCTCACGAGTGAGTCTGTCGAGATTGGGAGTGACACCCTTCACGTGTCCCTTCTCTTCCATGATATATTTAGAGAATCCCTCAAGACATATCAAGACTACGTTATAATCTTTTTTCTCGGCATCAGGGCGCAGAGACGTATATGTCATCTGTCGGAATATCCCGTCAGCATCCTTTTCTTCCATATAGCGATAGCGAGTGGCAATATCCTCCTGATGGGTCGCTGCCTCAACGAAAGAGAACAAAGGATTGACGGCAGCATGATTGAGAAGTATATCGGATGAGAAATACACACTGCCCGTATGATTAGTGCCAGTATCCATCCCACCCCTTATCGGTATGATAAGCAAAGCAGAGAGGAACAACATGATTACAGAATCTATTATCCTTTTACCCAAAGTCTCCCTTCCCGTAGTCTTTCTAGATGCTTTTTCCAATGAGTGCCATATCCGCCATTGCGGTACAAACAACAGTGCAGCCACACCCAAGATAACTATCGGCACAACTATAATCTGCATGGTAGTCATACTTGCCACGGCATCGGCCGGTGATGTCTTAATATATAATAAAGGTGTATTGTCGAGAGGAAAGCGCCAATAACCATACAGTACGAGATTACTGACATATCCCAAACTGCATACCAATGCCGCAATGCCCGACCATATCGCCCTTATCCATCCCAAGGCCTTACCTTTCCACCATATACCGACAATCAACAGCAGTCCCGTCACCATAGTGATATATCCCGCAATACTGATGTCGAGCCTCACTCCATACCACATCACCTGCATCCAGTCGGCAACACTATAGTCGCCAAGGTACATCAAGCAGAACATCACCTTAGTGATTACTCCAACAATAATCCACAACAAGAATGTGTAAAAAAACGCTTTAATATTTGCAACACACATTCGGGCACCCATTATCGTTATGGCTTTATTGCCTCCTAATAAAGACAATATCTTATCGGTTAATGCTCGTTTTATCATACTCTTTACATTATTGATGAATTGACGGGGCAAAGATAATGATTAATTCTGAACTATACAAGCAAAAAGTTAAAAATACAGTAAAAAGACACGACTTTTCCAAAAAAAGTCATCATATCCACTTTGAGATGGTGATTTCTTTATATATAAAAAAGGTGAAAATGTTTGGCGGAATGTTCAATATTTCGTATCTTTGCATACGTTATTCATAATATTGTGATATTCAACATTTGACGGATATGGAAACAAAGCTACTGAAGCGACTGCCTGTGGGCATACAGACCTTCTCCGAGGTGATAGATCTCGATTGTCTGTACATTGACAAGACTGAGTATATCTGGAACATGATTCACCTCAGCAAGTATATCTTCCTGAGCCGCCCGAGGCGGTTCGGCAAGTCATTGCTCGTCTCTACGCTACAGGCATACTTTGAGGGAAGAAAGGACTTGTTCAAGGGGCTCTTCATCGAAACAGTGGAGAAAGATTGGACTAAATATCCAGTGCTGATGTTTGGCATGAGTACAGCCAAGCATTGCAACAAAGAGCAACTGGAACTGGAATTGAGCAACAAACTGACACGCTATGAGGCGATATATGGCAAGGGCGCCGCTGACGAGGTTAAGCCCAACCAGCGACTGCAGGGACTCATAGAGCGCGCCCATGCGAAAACCGGGCAAAAGGCAGTGGTACTTATCGACGAATATGACGCCCCTCTCCTCGATGTTGTTCATAAGAATGACGATTTGGAGGTGTTGCGTCAAGTAATGCGCAACTTCTATTCGCCTCTTAAAGACTGCGACCCACATTTGGAATTCGTTTTCATCACCGGCATCACCAAGTTCTCGCAGCTCAGCATCTTCAGCGAACTTAACAACCTGACAAATATCAGCATGGATGAGGAGTATGCTGCTGTTTGCGGAATTACAAAGGAAGAAATGCAGACACAAGCCCATGATTATATCGAGAGATTAGCACAAAATAACAAATGGACGTATGACGAGACTGTAAGACTCCTGGCTCAGCAGTATGACGGTTATCACTTCACATGGCCTTCGCCTCACATCTTCAATCCATTCAGCCTGCTTAACGCATTCGCAAGAAAGCGCATTGATAACTATTGGTTTGCCTCGGGCACTCCCACATTCCTGATTGAGATGCTGCGCAAGTTCAACGTAGTGCCAACAGATATAAGTAATATGGAAGCACTTGCCTCAGACTTCGACGCACCGACTGAAAACATGACCTCCATCACTCCACTGCTTTACCAGAGCGGTTATGTGACCATAAAGGCCTTCGATAGTACTACGCTTCTTTACACTCTCGACATTCCCAATGGCGAGATACGGGTTGGACTGTTGGAGAGTCTCCTGCCAAACTATGTCAATATGCGTAAGGAAGCGGGAAATACCACCATCGCCAAGATGTATCGTGCCTTATACAATGAGAATCTCGACGAGATGTTCTGCCTCCTTCAGACATATCTTCTCACCGTGCCCTATTGCGACAATGCCAACTCCGAGGGACATTACCAGCAGCTGCTCTATGTCATTTTCTCGCTTTTCGGCAGATATGTGGATGTGGAGGTTCATACTCCCACAGGTCGTGTGGATATAGTGATGAAGACAGCGAAGGCTCTATACCTTTTCGAGCTAAAACTGAATAAGAGTGCCCAGACAGCAATGAAGCAGATTGACCTTAAGGACTATTCCTCCAAGTTTGCCCTCTCAGGTTTGCCCATAGTAAAAGTCGGAATCAACTTCGACCCTGAGCGACGTACAATCGGCGAGTGGGAAGTGAAGAGTGAAGAATGAAGATACTCAATCCACCTTATCCAACTTCAACAAGTCGTAGCCCTTTATTTGGGCGATGACAAGATGAAGTTCGGTTCCACCTGCCATTTGGCGCACCACCTTGCCCCGGGCATAACCCCTAATCTGCTCCTCGGCTTCAATCCATTGCTTTTCCGCATCTGCATCCGTGGCTGTCATCGGAAGGTATTTCAGCTCGATGATATAGGAATGGCGGATGTCGGAATAACGCTTGAGGTCGGGCATTAGGAAGAAGTCGCAGTAACCATGGTTTAGCTCAACCTCGGGACATGTGAGATAATAGGGATTGAGTGTCAACAAAGCATTCATGAAGCCTTGGAGATTGCGCTCGCCCTCGATAAGACTGCGTACTGAGGTAGTGTCGTGATATTGGCGACAGATGCACTCCATCATAGGTTGCCAATTACCGTCAAGGGCTGCATCATCAAAACTGGCGGTGAGTCTTGACTGGTCGATGGTGTGTATCTTGTTATATTCCACAAGCATATAGTTATAATAC
>JALERP010000056.1 GCA_022764085.1 Prevotella sp. | reverse complement strand
ATGATTTAATCTGCCCGAAGGCTCTGTGTTCTCCGTCGCTTGCGACCTACTCTATATAAACAAAAATCTCTTTTCCTCTTTATCTCTGTGGTTTAAATAAACCCCTTATACATTGGGAATTATCACTTCAGAAAGTTGAGTATTTTTATTTCATCCTACCTTACGTTGTATTGGTGGTTTACAAAAAGGAGGCCGACATGCCGTTCTGACTATGTGGCGTGACAGCGTGACAGCTATATATATAAGAAATCCATATAACGGGAAATTCGCTTACTATATATATAGTACGTTAATTTCCACTTGCGTGAAAGATATATATAATATGCTGTCACGCTGTCACGCCCCTCGTCTTCATCCCTCATCGCAGATACCCTCATTGGCCATCGCAGATACCTGCGTTGCCCGATGCAGATACCTGCGTTTTTTTGAAATACTATTGTCTTTAACTCAGGTTTCGGAAGTAATTTTGAACCATAGAGTTTAAGAGATTAAGAGTGTTTATATTAGGAAAGAGACTGAATGCCAAGGCATTTAGAGATCATAGAGGGCTGCGCATGATTTAATCTGCCCGAAGGCTCTGTGTTCTCCGTCGCTTGCGACCTACTCTATATAAACAAAAATCTCCTTTCCTCTTTATCTCTGTGGTTTAAATAAACCCCTTATACATTGGGAATTATCACTTCAGAAAGTTGAGTTTCTTAGTCTATGTCTTTAAATTACGCGCGCGGGATTGTGATTAATCGAAATTCATTTGGATTTCTATTCGTTTTATGGCATTTAGGCCGTAATTCCGTGGTTTATAGACAAAAAATGCAAAAAAAAGCGGGTTTATTTGGTGGTGTCGGATAAATGTGTTATCTTTGCGCATTAAAAGTTAATATGAAATACTAAAATAATTAAGATTATGGAAATACTGAAAAATGACAAGCTCACAGTCGAGATTTCTTCTCACGGAGCTGAATTGCAGAGCATCAAGAATGCTGAGGGACACGAATATCTGTGGCAGGGCGACGAGAAATACTGGCCCCGCCGCTCCCCGCTGCTATTCCCAATCGTTTGCGGATTGTGGAAGGACGAGTATCGCGTGGATGGAAAGACATATAGCTTGCCGAGACACGGATTTGCAAGGGACATGGACTTTGAGGTGCTCGACAAGACGGATGCATCTGTTACATACGGACTGGATGCCAACGATGAGACAATGAAGGTATATCCTTATGATTTCCACCTCAACGTGAGATATGTGCTCAAGGATGACACGCTAAACGTGTTCTGGGTTGTGAAGAATGTGGGCAAGGAGGAGATGCACTTCCAGGTAGGAGGTCATCCCGCATTCAACCTCCCCGATGTGGCAGAGGGCGACAAGATGCACGGAAGAATCCTTTTTGACAACGAAAAGCCGCTCACACGCATCATAGGTAACACCGGCGGCTGCATCAAGCCCGAAAGATATGAAGTGAAGACCGAGCACCACGCATGGAAATTCGACGAGAAGTCGTTTGCCGACGATGCCGTCATACTCGACAAGTCGCAGGTGGGTATGACTATCCTGCTCGACGACAATGGAAACCCGAAGGTAGGTTTGTCGTTTGACGCCCCATGTGTGGGAATATGGAGTCCGTATGGAAAGAACGCCCCCTTCGTGTGCATCGAGCCGTGGTTTGGAATACACGACTGGGCTGAATACGACGGCGAGTTCAAGGACAAGTATCTGATGAACCACCTGCAGCCGGGAGCCGTGTTTATGGGCAACTATGAGATAAAGATTTTTTAATGTAATATATACGTAAGAAATGAATATTAAGAAGAATTTGGGATGGATAATTCCCGTGGGTATAATCGTCGTACTGGTTATGTGGGCAATAGGCGGATATAACGGTATGGTTAAGATGGACGAACAGGTGCAGAACAAGTGGGCTAACGTTGAGACTCAGTATCAGCGCAGGGCCGACCTCATACCAAATCTTGTGAGCACAGTGAAGGGATATGCCAAGCACGAACAGCAGACGCTTGAGGACGTGGTGAAGGCGCGCAGCGAGGCCACACAGGTTAAGGTGGATGCAGAGAATCTCTCCCCCGAGAAACTCGCCGCCTTCCAGAAGGCTCAGAGTGGAGTGTCGTCGGCACTTGGCAGGCTCTTGGCTGTGGCCGAGAACTATCCCGACTTGAAGGCCAACCAGAACTTCCTCGAACTGCAGTCGCAGTTGGAGGGCACAGAGAACCGCATCACCGTGGCTCGCAAGGACTTTAATGATGCCGCCAAGTCTTATAACCAGTCGATTCGCCAGTTCCCGAAGAATATCCTCGCCGGAATGTTCGGCTTCGAGAAGAAGTCATACTTCGAGGCTGAGGCCGGAAGCGAGAAGGCTCCGAAGGTGGAATTCTAATTGAACACAGAGACACAGAGGCACAGAGAATAATATTAAGTTTTCTGAAGATACAGAGATATTTTTAAGTTTTCTGAAGATACAGAGAGAAAAAACTCTGTGCCTTCGTGTCTCTGTGTTCAATATATTATTATTTTATTGTAGTAAAATTGAAGAAATTGAAGTCTAAGAGTATATACATCACAATCCTGCTGATGGCACTGACCCTATTTCCCGTAGGATCATTAGCCAAGGAATACCGTGTGAAGGATGTGCCCAACGTGTTGCTGCAGGATGCGCGACAGAGGGTGAGCGACCCCGAGGGATTGCTTTCACCGGCTGCACGCGACTCGGTCAACCGTATGCTTGCTTCGCTCAAGGGCGAGGAAGGGGCAGAGGTGGCGGTGGTGATGCTGCCGTCGATAGGCGATGCCGACCTCTTCGACTTTGCCCACGAACTGTTTCGCACTTGGGGTATAGGCAACAAGAAGAGCAATCGAGGCCTGCTGCTACTGTATGTGGCTGACATACGCAGGGTTAGGTTTACCGTAGGTGACGGACTTGAAGGCTCTATGACCGATGCGGCATGCAAGCGAATCATCGAGCGCACGATGATACCTCACTTCAAGAAGGGGGATACCGACGGAGGTATTGTAGCCGGCATAACCGCGGCATGCGAGCGCATTCGAGGCGCCGGCGAGGCTGAGAAACAGGCATCTGACGATGAAGATGGTTTTAGCGTCTTTGCCGCAATTCTTGTCATAGGAGGCGCGGTGGTGTTCTTCTTCCTTTTGGTGAAGTTGGTGAACAGGGCTACACGCAAGTGCAAGTACTGTGGCAAGGTGGCTCTGAGACTTGTGAATACCGATACTTACAAGAAGAACGGTCGCAAATACAAGCGCGAGACGCTCATCTGTGGCAACTGCGGTAAGTTGACCGAGCGTGTCAGTGATATCACCGATGACGACAACGGTGCCGCTGCGGCTGGATTCATTGCCGGTTCGATGATGGGCGGCGGACGGCATGGAGGCGGCTTCGGCGGTGGCGGTGGTTTCTCTGGCGGCAGCTGGGGAGGCGGAACCACCAGCGGAGGAGGTGCTTCGGGAGGATGGTGATGTGAGTTAAGAATTAAGAGTTAAGAATTAAAGGACTATGATATGAAAGATTTCATGAAACAAACGTTTGCCACGGTGTTGGGAATTGTGATATTCGCAGTGGCAATGGGAATTATCGGAGTGATTTCGATACTGGGAATGGTGGCTTCAAGCGATTCCACGCCCAAAGTGATGGAAAATTCTGTGCTCGTGCTGCAGTTGTCAGGACAGATGCAGGAGCGTAGCGAGGATGACTTTTATGGCTTCCTGTCAGGAGGCGAGATGACATCCTTGGGTCTTGACGAGATGCTTAGCGCAGTAGAGATGGCCAAGAACGACGAGAATGTAAAGGGTATTTATCTCGAGGCTGGTATGTTCGTCCCTGATGGTGTGGCTTCTGTGCAGGCTCTTCGCAACAAGCTCGTTGAGTTCAAGAAGAGCGGCAAGTGGATCGTGGCTTATGGCGACCAATACACTCAGGCAAGCTATTGGCTCTGCTCGGTTGCCGATAAGGTCATGATTAATCCCGAAGGAATGGTTGATTGGCATGGATTGTGCACTGAGATAATGTTTTACAAGGACCTCCTGGCAAAGTTCGGCGTGAAGATGCAGATTGCCAAGGTGGGCAAGTTCAAGAGTGCCGTGGAGCCTTTCTTCGCCGACCGGATGAGCGATGCTAACAGGGAGCAGGTCAGTGTTTATCTCAATGGTATTTGGAATAATATGGTGAGCGACGTGTCACAGAGCCGCAAGCTCGATGCCAAGACCCTCAATGCATACGCTGATAGTCTTGTGACTTTCTCTTCAGCTGAGGAATTGCAGAAGATGAAGTTGGTTGACCAGGTGGCATACTACGACGAGGTGAAGGCTGAGATAAAGAAGAGACTCAACCTCGAAGAGGATGACAACATCAGCCAGGTGTCAGTGAAGCAGATGTGCGCCCAGCCCGACAAGAACAAGGCTGATGACAAGATTGCCGTATATTACGCTTACGGCGACATCGTGAGCGACGCACAGGACGGTATGTCGCAGTCTGCATCTATCTGCTCGGGTAATGTGGTGCCTGACCTTGAGGAACTTATGAATGACGATGACGTGAAGGCAGTGGTGCTGAGAGTGAACTCACCCGGTGGAAGCGCATACGCTTCTGAGCAGATTTGGCGTGCCGTAACACGACTGAAGGCCAAGAAGCCGGTGGTTGTCTCGATGGGAACATACGCAGCTTCGGGAGGTTACTACATCAGCTGTGCCGCCAACTATATCTTTGCCGAGCCGACCACACTTACGGGTAGCATCGGAATATTCGGAATGTTCCCCGACGTGAGCGGATTGCTCACAGACAAGTTGGGACTTAAGTTCGACCATGTGAAGACCAACGCCCACAGTAACTTCGGAACAACCTCGCGACCCATGACAGAGGAAGAGATGAGGTATCTCACCAATATGGTTGACCGTGGCTACAAGACATTCACCAAGCGTGTTGCCGACGGAAGAAAGCTGCCCGTGGAGCGTGTGTATGAGATAGCCGAGGGTAGGGTATGGACAGGACAGGACGCCCAGAAGATCAAGTTGGTTGACGGTATCGGAGGACTTGACAAGGCTGTGGCAAAGGCTGCCGAGCTTGCAAAGGTGAAGGAATATCGCACGAGGAGCTATCCCGCAAAGGCTGATATATGGGAGAGCTTAATGGAGCGTGCCTCTGCCGAGGGCGGAAACTACCTCGACGGCAAGTTGCGCTCGACATTGGGCGAATACTACGCTCCGTTTATGTTCCTCAAGCAGCTTAACCAAAAAGATGTAATCCAGGCACGTATGCCTGCCAATATTGTAATCAAGTAACGAACGAATTTTGGGAAACGTGCGAACTGAAGGTGACTTTATCAAGATAAATGAATGGCTGCTGCCGTTGAGCTGGCTCTACGGATTTGGTGTCAAGTTCCGAAATATGCTCTTTGATGTGGGCATATTGCAGAGCCGCAGTTTCGACGTTCCCGTGATTTCCGTTGGAAACATCACGGTGGGCGGCACAGGCAAGACTCCGCATGTGGAATATCTGATAAGCCTTCTCAAAGATAAGGTGAAAGTGGCGGTGCTCAGCCGTGGATACAAGCGCAAGACAAGGGGATTCGTCATTGCCGACGCAAATGCCACGGCGAAGACCGTGGGCGACGAACCTCTGCAGATGAAGCGCAAGTTTGGTGACGACATCACCGTGGCGGTTGACCGCAACCGTTGTCACGGCATAGACAAGCTCACTGGCAAGGAATCGGCGGGAGACATCGACGTGGTGCTGCTCGACGACGCTTTCCAACACAGGTATGTAACCCCGGGAATAAACATCCTCTTGGTTGATTATCACCGACTGATAATATACGACAAACTGCTGCCGGCAGGACGTCTGCGCGAACCGTTGAACGGAAAGAACAGGGCTGACATCGTGATAGTCACGAAATGCCCGCACGACTTGAAGCCGATGGAGTACAGGGTGATAACCAAGGCGATGGACCTGTTCCCGTTCCAACGTCTATATTTCACCCGCCTCGACTACAAGAACCTAACGCCGGTGTTCGGAGGCAGGGAGTTGCCGCTTGACAAAATCAGGCACGACGGGCATATCCTGCTGCTTACCGGTATTGCATCGCCAAGGCAGATGATAGAAGACCTCACACCATTGTGCGGCAATATCAAACCGCTGACATTTGGCGACCACCACTCGTTTACGTCATCCGACGTTGACCGCATCAACAGCGAGTTTGCGGCGATGCCGCAGCCAAAGATGATAGTGACAACGGAGAAGGATGCTACCCGTCTCATTGCCCTCGAAGGGCTGAGTGAGGACGTGAGGACGTGCATCTATGCACTGCCCGTGAAAATCAGCTTTATGCTGGAACAAGAAGAATCGTTTAATGAAAAAATAATCGGATATGTACGAAAGAATTCAAGAAACAGCATCCTGGCTAAAGCAAAGGATGACAACAAGCCCCGAAACGGCAATCATACTGGGTACAGGTCTCGGACAATTAGCTTCAGAGATAACTGACTCCTACGAGTATTCGTATTCTGAAATACCTAACTTCCCCGTATCTACGGTGGAGGGGCACGCCGGAAAACTTATCTTCGGTAAGTTGGGCGGCAAGGATATCATGGCTATGGAAGGCAGATTCCATTATTATGAGGGATATTCCATGAAGGAAGTGACGTTTCCAATCCGCGTGATGTATGAACTGGGCATCAAGACCCTTTTTGTGAGCAACGCTTCGGGAGGTATGAACCCTGACTTCAAGATTGGAGACCTAATGATTATCACCGACCATATAAACTTCTTCCCCGAGCATCCGCTCAGAGGAAAGAACTTCCCCACAGGTCCACGGTTCCCCGACATGCACGAAACCTACGACCTCAGTCTCATAGCCGAGGCAGACAAGATTGCCGAGGAGAAGGGTATCAGGGTGGTTCACGGAGTGTATATCGGTGTGCAAGGCCCGACATTCGAGACTCCCGCAGAATACAAGATGTATCACCGTCTGGGAGCTGACGCTGTAGGTATGAGCACTGTGCCCGAGGTAATCGTTGCCCATCACTGCGGCATACGCACTTTCGGAATAAGCATCATCACCGACCTCGGACTTGAGGACACTCCAGTGGAGGTGAGTCATGAGGAAGTGCAGGAGGCTGCCAACAAGGCACAGCCGCTGATGACTGAGATAATGCGTGAGATGATTCGTAGGAGTTGATTATGGATATATCTAAATTAGGAGAATTTGGTCTTATCGACCGACTGACAAAGGACTGCAAGCCAAAGAATGCCTCTACGGTGTATGGAGTGGGCGACGACTGTGCTGTGCTCGAATATAAGGACAAGCAGGTGCTGGTGACTACCGACATGCTTATGGAGGGAGTGCACTTCGACCTTACCTATATCGACATGGAGCATCTCGGATATAAGTCGGCGATGGTAAACATCAGCGACATCTTCGCCATGAATGGAACACCGAGGCAAATGACGGTGTCGCTTGCCATAAGCAAGCGGTTTACGGTGGAAGACATCGAGACGTTCTATCGTGGATTGAGAATTGCCTGCGACAAATGGAACGTGGATATCGTGGGAGGTGACACCACATCTTCTTATACAGGGCTTGCCATCAGCATCACATGTATTGGTGAGGCTGACAAGCAGGACATCGTATATCGCAACGGAGCCAAGGACACCGACCTCGTGTGTGTGTCGGGCGATCTCGGTGCGGCATATATGGGACTCCAACTCCTGGAGCGCGAGAAAACCGTGTATTACCAGCAGGTGGAGGAGGCAAAGAAGAAGGGCGATAAGCGCGCACTTGAGGAACTTGCCCATTTCCAGCCGGATTTTGCAGGAAAGGAATACCTGCTTCAGCGACAGTTGCAGGCTGAGGCTCGCGGCGACATCATTGCCAAGTTGCGCCAGGCGGGGGTAAAACCTACGGCGATGATGGACATCAGCGACGGACTGAGCAGTGAACTGCTGCATATATGCAAGCAGAGCCATGTGGGATGCCGTATCTTCGAGAAGAACATCCCTATTGACTATCAGACTGCGGTGATGGCTGAGGAACTCAACATGAATGTCACCACATGCGCCCTGAATGGCGGTGAGGACTACGAACTGTTGTTCACTGTGCCCATCGGCGACCATGAGAGGGTGAAGGACATCGATGGTGTGCATCTCATAGGACACATTACCAAGGAAAGCTTAGGCAAGGTGCTTGTCACGAGAGACGACAACGAATTTGAACTGAAGGCCCAGGGATGGAATCCGCTGGCTTGACTCTTTGTTGAACACAGAGGAAAACTCTTTGTCGAACACAGAGGCACAGAGTCACAGAGGAAACTCTTTGTCGAACACAGAGTCACAGAGGAAAACAGGCTTGACTCTTTGTCGAACACGGGCTGAAAGCCCAAAAGCGCATAGCCCAGGGCAGAGCGAAGCGGCACCCTGGGTTTGTGTGTCGGGGAAGCAAGAACGCCCTGAAGGGGCAAAAGCATTATTACGACAATGAATAACGCTTTTGCCCTTTCAGGGCGTTTATATTGACACCACCTTCCCCCAGGGTGTCGCTTCGCTCTGCCCTGGGCTATGCGCTTTTGCCCTTTCAGGGCGTTCTTTTCAACAATGTTTTCCTTTAACCATAGTATTGGAATAACCCTGCACCTTCGGTTTTATTTACGGCAATAATGTAAAAGACTGTGAAATTATGGATGGATTAAGGGTGAAATACTAAATACTTGTTAATTATCTAACATTTTCGATGGAAATATTTGGTGGATTGAAAAATAGTTAGTACCTTTGCACCCGCAAATGAGGAACAACGGTGCCATAGCTCAGTTGGTAGAGCAAAGGACTGAAAATCCTTGTGTCCCCGGTTCGATTCCTGGTGGCACCACTCATAAAGAAAAGCTGCTCAATAAGAGCAGCTTTTTTCGTGTCTTACAAAAACTTTAAATATATCCTCTGTAACTCTGTGACTCTGTGTTTAAAACAAAATGCAAAAGAAACTGAAAAATGCAGTTTGTGTCAACAAAATACCTTATATTATTTGGATATAAGGAAAAAAAAGACTACCTTTGCCCCAATAAATCATAGGTTTACTTAAAGGCATGGGAATAATAATAGGAATAGACGTGGGCATAAGCACCACGAAAATCATAGGAATACAAGAAGGAAAGGTAGTGTCGCCAATACGCATCACTGCCGTTGACCCCGTGACTTCACTCTATGGAGCCTTTGGCAAGTACCTGCATGAAAATGGTATAGGACTATCCGACATTGAGCATATCATGCTGACCGGCGTGGGTAGTGCATACATCGACAAACCAGTATATGGACTGCCAACGACAAAGGTGGAGGAGTTTCTTGCCGACGGACTCGGAGCACGACATGAGTCGGGAATCAAGGATGCCATTGTGGTGAGCATGGGTACGGGAACATCATTCGTGAAATGCGTTGGCAGCGAGATATGCCATATTGGCGGAATTGGTGCAGGAGGTGGTACCCTCCAGGGACTTTCGCGTCTGCTGCTCAATACGGGAGACATTGACCAGGTGTGCGAACTTGCGCGCAAGGGAAATCTCGCCAATATCAACCTGCTTATCGGTGATATCAGTGCCTGTCCGTTGCCTGGTCTGCCTATGGATGCCACGGCATCTCTTTTCGGCAAGGCTCAGAGCAATGCCACACCAGAGGACATTGCCCGTGGGCTTATCAATATGGTGTTGCAGTCGATAGGCAGTGCAGCCGTATTGTCGGCAATAGGCAGCAACATAAAGGACTTTATCCTGATTGGCAACTTAACTCTGTTGCCTGCCTGCAAGGAGATCTTCCCTGCGATAGGCGGACTCTATGGAGTGAGGTTCCACATACCCCAACATTCAGAATTCTGCACTGCCATCGGAGCAGGACTAAATTATGATATTGAACCCAGAGACACAGAGGTACGGAGAAAATAATATGACTCCGTATCTCTGTAACTCTGTGTGTTAAAAAATTAATAATATAAAGACAGATATGAAAAACAACAGAATATGCGAACTCTTTGGCATTGAAAAGCCGATTGTTCAGGGTGGAATGGTATGGTGTAGCGGTTGGCGACTGGCTGCCGCAGTGAGCAATGCCGGTGGTTTGGGCCTTCTCGGTGCTGGTTCGATGCACCCTGAGACGCTTGTGGAGCACATCCGCAAGATGAAGCAAGCCACAGATAAACCGTGGGGCATCAACGTTCCGTTGATGTATCCCGAGATTGACCGTCTGATGGACATCATCATAGAAGAGGGAGTGAAGATAGTGTTCACTTCTGCTGGAAGTCCGAAGAAATATACCGCCCGTCTGCATGAGGCAGGCATAAAGGTGGCACACGTGGTGTCGAGCAGCTTGTTTGCCAAGAAATGCGAGGATGCCGGAGTGGATGCCGTAGTGGCTGAGGGCTTTGAGGCTGGCGGACATAACGGTCGTGAGGAGACAACCACGATGACGCTTATACCACAAGTGAGAAAGGCAACCGCCCTGCCACTGATTGCAGCAGGAGGAATAGGCAGCGGCGAGGCGATATTGGCAGCCATGGCACTTGGGGCCGAGGGTGTGCAGATAGGAACGTTGTTTGCCCTGGCAGCCGAGAGTTCGGCGAGCGATGAGTTCAAGCGTCTATGTACGTCGTTAAAAGAGGGCGACACGATGCTTTGCCTGAAGAAAATCTCACCCACACGTCTTGTAAAGAACACATTATATAATAAGGTGGCGGAGGCTGAAGCCGCAGGAGCCAGTGTAGATGAACTGCGCGAGATATTGGGCAAGGCTGCATCAAAGCGTGGTATCTTTGAGGGCGACGTGGAAAACGGAGAGATAGAGATTGGACAGATAGCATCGGCAGTGAAGTCAATAGACACTGTGGACGAGATCTTCGCACGTCTTGAAAGGGAGTTTAGTGAGAGAGTTAAGGAGTTAAGGTGTTAAGAAACTTAAATTCTTTAAAATAAATAGACATGAGAGGAAAGATAGACTGTTTTTTGGCCTGCGACGACTTCGGGATAATGGAGCCGACAATCGCTTTCTTGCGTGACAGCAGGACAATACATCATATACACTTGTTGGTAAATGCTGAATTGGCGGAAAGGGAAAAGGCACCGGAGGGATGCGCATTAGTTGTGGTGGATTCGCTGTTGGGCAGCAACACCATGCTGAGCGTGGCGGAAAATGCCGATGCCGATTATGCACTCTTGCTCACCAAGGCCACGCCGTTGACAATAGGCATGACGGCAATGGAGAGAATACTCCGGGTGGCAGACGATGCCGACGCGGCAATGGTATATAGCGACCATTATTCCATCGAGAATGGTGAGATGAAGCAACATCCTGCCATCGACTATCAGAAAGGCAGCATACGTGATGATTTCGACTTCGGTTCGTTAGTGCTCATTAATAGCCGATTGTTGAGGGAATACGCCGAAGCACAGGCAGAAGGCGACGAACTGAAACATGCGGGATTCTATGACCTTCGCCTGTTCCTAAGCAGAAAGGGCGATATACTGCATATAAACGAATATCTTTACACCGAGGAAGAGAGAGACCTCAGGGCGAGTGGAGTGAAGCAGTTTGACTATGTCAATCCCGCCAACCGTGAGGTGCAGATAGAGATGGAGCATGTGGCTACGAGACATCTCGACGCCATAGGTGCCTTGGTGGATACAAGCTATTATCAGTGTCCCGACTTCAATGAGCAGGACTTCAACGTGGAGGCTTCGGTGATTATACCCGTAAGAAACCGTGAGAAAACGATTATTGATGCCGTGAGGAGTGCCCTGCAACAAGAAACAACCTTTGAATATAACGTCATTGTTGTCGATAACCACTCTACGGATGGTACAACGGAATTGATTAGGAATGAGGAATTAGGAATGAGGAATGAGGAATTAGGGCGTCTTATTCATATTATTCCTGAGAGGAATGACTTGGGTATTGGTGGCTGTTGGAACTTGGCGATAAACGACAAGAGGTGCGGACGATTTGCCGTTCAACTCGACAGTGACGACCTTTACTCTTCTCCACATACACTGCAAACCATCGTTGAAGCCTTCCGTCAGCAGAAGGCGGCTATGGTGATTGGCTCTTACAGGATGTGCGACTTCGAACTCAACACACTGCCGCCGGGACTCATTGCACATAAGGAGTGGACAGATGAGAACGGACCTAACAACGCATTGAGAATCAATGGACTGGGAGCACCGCGCGCATTCTTCACCCCATTGCTACGCCAGATACAGTTTCCGAATACCAGCTATGGCGAGGACTATGCCCTGGGACTGATATTCTCGCGCCGTTACCGCATAGGACGCATCTACGATGAGCTGTATCTCTGTCGCAGATGGGGAGGAAACAGTGATGCTGCACTGAGTATCGACAAAATAAACGCCAACAACCTGTATAAGGACCGGTTGCGCACGCTTGAGATTTCAGCACGGCAGCGGATGCTTAAGGGCAAGGCTGACATAATGATTGACAGTCCGCTCATGAGATTCTTCAACCGACAGGTGGAGACGTGGGACGACGCCCGTCACAGATACCAGCAGTTGCAGGGAGTGAAGACTCGCGAACTTGTTTGCGATGCCATTACCATCAACGTGCAGTGGAATCCGGCAAGGATAGCATCCACGGGTGCCAGCATTGACAAGGAGACGATAGCTAAGAGACCGTGCTTCCTGTGTGAGGCTAACCGCCCCAAGGAACAGATAAAGAAGATAATAGACGAGCATTTTGAACTGCTCGTCAATCCCTTCCCCATACTCCCTACGCATTTCACTATACCGTCGCTGAGGCATGAGCCGCAGCGCATATTGGGCAATTATGGCGAGATATTCAACCTGCTTGACGAATATCCCGAGATGATGGTGTTCTACAACGGGCCTAAGTGCGGTGCCTCGGCTCCTGACCACGCTCATTTCCAGGCGGGTACGAGTGGAGTGCTGCCCTTGCAGAGAAGTTGGCAGAGACTGAGCCGCAACCTCACTCCAATACTCGAAGACGAGAACGGCGAGGGAATATGGAACATAAACGACTATCCGGTGGCTGCCCTGCTAATTAAGAGCAACACGAAGAAAAGCGGTCAGCGACTGTTCAATATCCTTTATAACTCATTGCCGCAGAACGAAGGCGAGACAGAGCCGATGATGAATGTGGTGAGTTGGCGTGTGGCGGAGCAATACCTGACGGTGGTGTTCCCACGTGAGAAGCATCGTCCTGATTGCTACAAGGCAGAGGGTGAGGCGCAGTATCTCGTCAGTCCCGGAGCTCTGGACATGGCAGGACTGATAATCACTCCAAGACAGGAGGACTTCGAGCGTCTCACCTCCGACAAGGCCGAGGCGATATTGCGCGAAGTGGCACTCGGTGACGCCAAGATGGAGAAGGTGGTGGAGTGCATAAAGAAACACAAGGCGGCACCACGCCGACGCATGGAATATAAGGAAGAGCCGTTGGTGAAGGTGGGCATATTGAGCGGACAGAAGATTTCGTTCACACTTAACGCTCCATATACTGCCAAGGGAGAAACACTTGAAGGCGAACAGAATGTGGAGTTCTCGGAAGGAGGAATACTTTGGCGCGGCAACCAATATCGCGAACTGACGTTCCGACCGCAGACAGAGGATGCCTCGTTCTCGCTGCACGACGTGACCATCGGCGCAAACTTCCATTGGGAGCGCAAGCAGACACAGGCGTTCAACGGACAGTTGCAGTTGGTTGTTGAGTCAGACAAAATTACCGCTATTAACATTATACACGTAGAGAAATATCTTGCCAGTGTGATATCCAGTGAGATGAGTGCCACGTCGAGCGTGGAGCTGCTAAAGGCTCATGCCGTCATATCACGTTCGTGGTTGCTTGCTCAGATGGAGAAAAGGGCAAAGCTGAAGGACGGGGCAAACAGTTTCTTCTCGTTTGTAAAGAAGGACGACGAGATAATCCGTTGGTATGACCGTGAGGACCACACGATATTCGATGTATGTGCAGATGACCATTGTCAACGATATCAGGGCATCACCAATGCCGGAAACTCGGCTGTTGAGGAGGCCGTGAAGGCTACTCGCGGCCAGGTGCTGACGCATGAAAGTGAAATATGCGATGCAAGGTTCAGTAAGTGTTGCGGAGGATTGACCGAGGAGTTTCAGTATTGTTGGGAGAATACTCCGAAACCTTATCTCTTGTCGGTGGTGGACGGGGGGGAAATTAAGAGTGAAGAATTAAGAATTAAGAGTGAAGAATTAAGAATTAAGAATGAAGAATTAAGAATTAAGAGTGAAGAAACGGGGTTCTTCGACCGCTGGATACGCACATCTCCTGCATCGTTCTGCAATACCACCGACAAGGCTGTTCTCAAGCAAGTGCTTAATGACTATGACCAGGAAACGCCCGACTTCTATCGCTGGAGGGTGGA
Source organism: Prevotella sp. (assembly GCA_022764085.1). Taxonomy (GTDB): domain Bacteria; phylum Bacteroidota; class Bacteroidia; order Bacteroidales; family Bacteroidaceae; genus Prevotella. The sequence goes on along the minus strand of JALERP010000056.1, from coordinate 16,311 downwards.
ATATACCCAGGAGGAACTGTCGCGACTGATAGCCGAGAAGACTAAGGACGACTTTGGCTATATCATCGACCTTATACCTGTGGAGCGGGGAAAAAGCGGAAGAATATGCCGTCTGAAAATTATTGGTACTAAGAAGACGCTTACTATCGGCAAGGAGCTTGAAATACGCCGCACGCTCAGCGATACCCATCTCTACAGCAGTGCCTTCGTGGTTGACAAGCACTATGCCGAGGGACTTGCTCCCGAAGATAGGGCAACCGCCGTTCCCGTAAGGTTCACCATCATCGGTGCCGGTTGGGGACACGGAGTGGGCTTGTGTCAGATAGGTGCAGCAGTGATGGGGGAGAAAGGTTATCCCTACGACAAGATTCTCCTGCATTACTATAGCGGAGCGGAAATCAAGAAGTTTTATATGTAACGGAAAATATGAAAAAGAGAAACCCTTGGGCGTGGATACCCACGCTCTATTTCGCCGAAGGACTGCCCAACATCATTGTCACGGGGCTTTCTGTGGTGATGTACATGCAGATGGGACTGTCTGATACGGAGGTGGGACTGTTCACGGGATGGCTTGCGCTGCCGTGGGTTATAAAGCCTCTGTGGAGCCCGTTCATCGACCTGCTGAAGACCAAGCGTTGGTGGGTGCTTGCCATGCAGGCACTTATCGGTGCCGCACTTGCCGGCATAGCCTTCGCCATACCCACCGACTTCTGGTTTCAGGCAACAATGTGCCTGTTTTTCCTGATAGCCTTCTGTAGTGCCACCCACGACATATCTGCTGACGGATTCTATATGATAGAACTCGACGACCATAATCAGGCGAAGTATGTGGGACTGCGCAACACGTTCTATCGTCTTGCCATCATTTTCGTCAACGGTATGTTGGTGTCTCTGGCAGGAATCCTCCAGGTGATGTTCCGTGGGCAGATACGCTTCACATGGGCGTTGATATTCTACGGACTTGCCGGACTTTTCATCGGTCTTTGGCTGTATCATAGCCGTTTTATGCCTCGCCCCGCTGAGGACGTGCAGACAAGGAGGACAGTGAAGGAGGTAACGGCGGAGCTGAAGAATATGTTCGTCACATTCTTCCGCAAGTTTGACCGGCGCGGAACGCTGATAGTCATGCTCTTCCTATTGCTATACCGCTTCCCCGAAGCATTGCTCAACACGATGACCAAGACATTTATGCTGCGCCACAACTATGCGGGCGGCTTGGGGTTGTCGCCGCAGGAATACGGACTTGCAAACGGTACGGTAGGATTGATAGGACTGCTGCTTGGCGGTATTATCGGAGGAATACTCGTCAGTCGCGACGGAATGAAGCGATGGCTGTGGCCTATGGTCTGCGCCATTACATTGCCCGACGTGGTGTATATCTATCTCAGCTATTCCCTCAATTCCAACCTGATAGTCGTCTCGTCGTGCCTCTTCGTCGAACAGTTTGGCTATGGACTTGGTTTTACGGTGCTTACGCTGTATATGCTCTATTACAGTCAGGGCAAGTACAAGACCTCCCACTATTCCATCTGCACCGGTATATCCTATCTCGGCCTTATGCTTCCGGGAATGCTTTCGGGATATATCAAGGATATGGTGGGCTATCGCATGTTCTTCATCATAGTCATGGCTTGCTGCGTCATAACATTTGCTGTAACCGCCTTCCTGAAGATAGACCCTGAGTTCGGCAAAAAAGAGAAATCCTCCAAAGGATAGGAGAATCCCTATGCCAAAATAGGAATATCATCTGCTGAAGATCGCTGAATAATGACTACCTTTGCACCGTCAAAAATAGTTATTAACGCATTAAAAACATAAGATTATGAAGAGAATATTTACACAGTTCACAATGGTGATGATGACACTTGTGATGGCAATGACAATGACGAGTTGCGACGAAGACGTTGACCAGGCATACGACCTCAACGGCACGTGGGATGGATGGATACGCACCACAAGGATGAGCAACCGCTTCAACAACTATACCGAGGATTGGGAGACCACCATCATCTTCGAGCAGGACGGCGACTTCTCGCGTGGAGGATATGGTATAGAATATGACTACAGTCCTCGTGGCAACAGGTATGTCAACGAGTTTGAATGGCAAGTGCGCAACGGTAGGATATTTATCTATTACGATGATGGCACGGATATAGTCATCGACCGTTACTCTCAGACTTCCAACCGCTTCTCGGGTATCTTCTGTGATGCTAGAACCTTCGAGGACGTGGCTTCCTTCCAGTTGATAAAGACTGACGACAACCGCTATTGGGCAAAGACCCGCTCAGCCAATCCTGTCCCCACAGATAGTATCAAAGGCCCGAGACTATAGTTTTTATTTAAAACACAGAGACACGGAGGAACAGAGTTTATAATTAAACACAAAGAAACAAAGGAACAAAGTTTTTTAGATACAAAGACAACAAGCGACTTGAAAAGTCGCCACAAAGCCTTGCGGATGGAAATCATTGTATCTTTGTAAGCAGCCTTGCTGCTCTCTGTATCTTCCGATAGCGAAAAAAATTGTATCTTCGTGTCTTTGTGTTATAAATAAAATTCGTTAAGTAGGAACATTTATATACAAATACTTAAAAATGCTGAATATTTTTGCGATATTCAGCATTTTTTTATACCTTTGCACATTATTATGCATTATTAGGCTATGGAAGTGAACAAAAAGATATTGTTGGGAATGAATGTCGATGAACTCAAGGAGGTTGTAACGTCCCTTGGTATGCCTGCCTTTACGGCCAAGCAGATAGCCAAGTGGATGTATGACGCCAACGTGAAGGATATTGACGGTATGACCAATATCTCAAAGGCTAACCGACAGAAACTCAGCGAGAATTGCCAGATTGGCGCAATGCCGCCGATAGACTGCCAAAGGTCGAAGGACGGCACTGTGAAATACCTCTTTCCCACTGCCAGCGGAAAGTTTGTTGAGACTGTGTATATACCCGATGGCGACAGGGCCACGCTCTGCGTGTCGTCGCAGGTGGGATGCAAGATGAACTGCCTGTTTTGCCAGACGGGAAAGCAGGGATTCGAGGGTAACCTCACTGCAGCCGACATACTAAATCAGATATATTCCCTGCCCGAGATACAAAATCTCACCAACATTGTGTTTATGGGACAGGGCGAGCCTATGGACAACCTCGACAATGTGCTGAGGGCTACACAGGTGCTCACCGCCGACTGGGGATACCAATGGAGTCCCAAGCGCATCACCGTGAGCAGTGTGGGAATAAAGAACAAGCTGAAGAGGTTTCTCGACGAGAGCGAATGTCATATAGCTATCAGTATGCACTCGCCACTGCCCGAACAGAGACAGACGCTGATGCCCGCCGAAAGGCAGATGTCGATTGTGGATGTGGTGGCATTGCTGAAGCAGTACGACTTCACCCACCAGCGCCGATGCTCTTTCGAGTACATCGTCTTCGGAGGCGTGAATGACTCAATGGTGCACGCAAGGGAAATAGTAAGGCTTGTTGAGGGCCTGGAGTGCAGGGTCAACCTGATAAGGTTCCACACAATACCTGATGTGCCGCTGCATGGCGCCGACGACAAGAAGATGGAAACCCTGCGTGACTATCTCACCAAGCACGGAGTGTTCACCACGATAAGGGCAAGTAGAGGGCAGGATATCTTTGCTGCCTGCGGACTGCTATCTACAGCCAAGAAGAACAATGAGGCTTAGGCATATTTCTTTTTGCCGGTTGCAGGCGATGGCAGTTTTTACTCTTGCAGTCCTGCTTACAGGGTGTGGCGATGGAGTAAGACTTAAGCCTCGCAGCAATGGCGAGGCTTGCAGTGTGGTGGTGACGGGCACCGACCAAAGGGCTTGTGCCATGGTGGCGAGGATGCTTGAAGTGGAGGAGCCGGGACTGCCACAGCCGGAGAATGCTTTCGACGTGATGATAGCCGGCGACGAGGGGCTGTGGAAAAAGTCGAGATATGCAAGGGCGATAGTCGTCGTGTCTATAGATGACAAACACTCCCCGTCCCCCCGTATCAGATACGAGAAGGATGTATATGCCGAGCCGCAGATGATTGTCTATCTTGAAACAAACAGTGCCGATTCGTTGGCAAGTGGACACAAGAGAATAGGCAAGTCGTTGCTGGCATTGTTGCGAAGGTTCGAGACCAACGTGTCGCTGAGACGGTTGCGCAAGTCACATTCGCCAGCAAGGGAGAAGGAAATTGAAAAGGCGGTGGGATGCCGACTGCTTGTGCCGTCGGATATCACCAAGAGCAAGACGGGGAGCAACTTCATCTGGCTCACTGACGATGGCAGCAGTGCGATGAGAAACATCTGCGTATATTCAGTGGATGGCACCGACATGTCAAGTGAAAGGCTCTTGTTCGTGCGGGACAGCGTGATGAGGGTGAACATAAAAGGCGAAACCGACTCGATGTATATGACAACATACAGCAGGCAGGCATCAGCCGACGATGACCACGCACCGACGTTCAGGGTCATCAGTGAAGGTGGGCGCAAGATAATCGAGATGCGCGGACTGTGGCAGATGGAAGGTGACGCAATGGGCGGCCCGTTTGTCTGTCATGCCATCATCGACAGCTTGCGAGGCCGGACCTTGGTTGCTGAGACATTCGTCTATGCCCCCGGCGAGAATAAACGGAATATAATGAAAAGAATGGAGGCTGTGCTATATACGCTCAGTCCCCTGCGATAAAAACAAAATAAATAACATGGAAGAAAACAGAAAAATACGAGTTGCCATTACGCATGGCGACACCAATGGAATCGGATATGAAGTAATCCTCAAGACATTTGCAGACCCCGAGATGTTCGAGCTTTGCACACCGATAATTTACGGTTCGCCCAAGGTGGCAGCCTATCACAAGAAACTGTTGGGACTGAACACGCAGTTCAACATTATCGACAATGCCACAGAGGCAAAGGACGGCAGGCTGAATATGCTCGCCACCTTCGACGATGAGGTGAAGGTGGAGTTCGGCGAGTCGTCGGCAATAGCCGGTGAGGCAGCCCTGAAAGCACTCGACAGGGCAATGACCGATTTCCGTTCGGAGTATTACGACGTCCTCGTGACTGCCCCCATCAACAAGAAGAACATACAGAGCGACTTGTTCCATTTCCACGGTCATACCGAGTATATCGAGGACTGTGTTGGCGAGGGCAACAATGCTTTGATGATACTCACCAACGGCAGTTTGCGCGTGGCTCTCGTGACCACCCACCTGGCGATAAAGGACGTGGCTGAGGCTATTACCAAGGATCGTATTGTGGAGAAGGCAACCATCCTTCAAAAGAGTCTGAAGCGCGATTTCCGCATCACCAATCCGCGCATAGCAGTGCTTGCGCTCAATCCACATGCCGGTGACGCAGGCGTGATTGGCGATGAGGAGCAGACAACTATCATACCGGCCATTGATGAACTTGCCGAGAAGGGCATACAGGCATTCGGCCCATATCCCGCCGACGGATTCTTCGGCAGTGGACAGTATGACAAGTTCGACGCCGTGCTCGCGATGTATCACGACCAGGGGCTTGCTCCGTTCAAGGCACTTGCCGTGGAGGACGGTGTCAACTATACCGCCGGACTTCCCATTGTCCGCACATCTCCCGACCATGGCACCGCATACGATATCGCAGGAAAGTGCGTGGCTGACGAGAACTCTTTCCGTCAGGCTGTCTATATGGCCATCGACATCTTCCGCAACCGTAACGACTACGATGAGGCATACGAGAATCCGCTGCCCAAGCTCTATCACGAGAAGAAGGATGACAGCGAGAAGGTGCGCTTCAATATCCCGAAACCCAAAGACCAGTTCAAGTAATCAATGAAGAAGAAATACCAGAACATATTCTTTGTCTTCGGACTCGCCGTACTGGCCCTTATGGTCTCCCAACTGGATTTTGCCGAGGTGTGGAGCGGTATATGCAGGGCAGGCTATTGGTTTGCGGCTGTGGTAGTGCTGTGGTTCTTCCTGTATATGTTCAACACGGCATCTTGGTATGTCATTATCAACAATGCGGGAAAGGACACTGCCAATGGCGACAAGAAAGTGGGATTCTGGTGGCTATATAAGATAACCGTCTCAGGCTTTGCCCTCAATTATGCCACTCCCGGAGGACTGATGGGGGGCGAGCCTTATCGCATAATGTCGCTGTCGCCGAAGATAGGTACCGAGCGTGCCTCGTCGTCGGTTATTCTATTTGCAATGACTCATATATTCAGTCATTTCTGGTTTTGGTTCCTTTCCGTATTGCTCTATGTCGCCATTAAACCGGTTACCGTGCCTATGGGCATCATACTGTCGATAGTCACGGTGTTCGCACTCACGGCAATATGGTTCTTTGTCAAGGGTTACAAGAAAGGCATTGCCGTCAACTGTCTCAATCTGCTCAGCCGTTTTCCGGGCATCAAGCGTTGGGCAAAGGGGTTTTTTGAGCGGCACAGCGAACAGTTGGCGAACATTGACCGCCAGATGGCAGCCTTGCACAACCAGAATCCTAAGGCTTTCGTCTCGGCGGTGATGCTCGAACTCGTATGCCGCATAGTGTCGGCATTGGAGATATACTTCATCCTCCTCGTCATCATGCCGTCGGCAAACTATCTCGACAGTATTCTGATACTTGCGTTCACCTCCCTTTTCGCCAATATGCTCTTCTTCATCCCACTACAACTTGGCGGTCGTGAAGGTGGTTTCCTGATGTCGGCAAAGGGACTGGCACTCACATCCAGTGCAGGCATCTTTGTGGCGCTTTTGGTGCGTGTTAGAGAGCTAATTTGGACTGCAATAGGCCTATTACTCATCAAATTCGACAAAAAAAGCTAAAATATCAGTGGAAAATGCTGATTATTCAGAAAAAGTGTGTAACTTTGCCCTCTAAATGAAAGTTTCAGAGCTTCAAGACATAAAACAGAGGTACAAAATCGTAGGTAATTGCGATGCTTTGAACCATGCACTCGACGTCGCTCTACAGGTGGCGCCGACAGATTTGAGTGTCCTGATTGTAGGGGAGAGCGGAGTGGGCAAGGAGATTGTTCCGAGAGTCATCCATGACAGTTCGCCCCGACGCCGTGGCAAGTATTTTGCCATCAACTGCGGCTCTATTCCCGAAGGCACAATCGACAGTGAACTGTTCGGTCATGTCAAGGGTTCATTCACGGGAGCCATCAGCGACAGTCCCGGATATTTCGGGGCGGCTGACAAGGGAACTCTTTTCCTTGACGAGGTGGGCGAATTGCCTATGGCCACCCAGGCTCGACTTCTAAGAGTGTTGGAGACCGGAGAATACATACCCGTAGGAGCCACAGACGTGCGCAAGACTGACGTTAGGGTAGTGGCTGCCACGAATGTCAATATCCAGCGTGCCATCAGTGAGGGACGGTTTCGTGAGGATCTCTACTATCGTCTCAACTCGATACCCATTCATATTCCGCCACTCAGAGAGAGGGGAGAGGACATCCATCTGTTGTTCCGCTTCTTCGCCATGCAGATGGCAGAGAAATACAAGATGGAAAAGGTGGTTCTGACTGACGGGGCCAAGGCTATGCTGATGAAATACAAGTGGCCGGGAAACATACGCCAGTTGAAGAATGTAACAGAGCAGATTTCAATCCTAAGTCCGCAGAGGGAGATAACCACGGAAGTGCTTGCCGACTTTATCCCGCAGGATTTGGAGACAACACAGCTCGTCACGATGAGCCGACATGGTGATGACCATAGCTTTGAGAGTGAGCGAGAGATACTCTACAAGATTCTATTCGAACTCAGGGGCAACGTCAACGAAATGAGACAGGAAATAGCGGTGCTGAAAAAGAAACTTGAGAATGAGCGCAGTTCCACGTCGCCTGTTTCCACTATGCCGGCAGTGACAACACGCCCGACCAACTACCTGCCGCGCGAGGCAGAGGATGCCGTGGCTGAGGAATATGTGGAACCTAATAATTCCCTCAACCTCGAAGCCATCGAGAAGCAGATGCTCATCAAGGCTCTGGAACGTAACAACGGCAACCGCAAAAAGGCGGCAGAGGAATTAGGGTATTCCGACCGCACGCTCTACAGGCGGCTGAAACAATACGGTCTGGAGGACTATTAAGATAATGTAGATGAAGATAAGTAGAATAGATATATTGAAGACTGTGATTGCGCTATGTATGGCGGTTGTACCGATGGCGTGCTCGGTGTCGGTGAAGTTCAACGGTGCCAGCATTGACTATTCGCAAACCAAGACCATTGAGATAGCCGACTTCCCGATACGTTCGAGCTACGTGTGGGGACCTATGGGCCCGATATTCAACAATCAGTTGAAGGACATATTCGCCAGCCACACCAAACTGATACAGGTGAAGCGCAACGGAGACTTGAAGATAGAGGGCGAAATCACACGCTATGACCAGCGTAACAAGTCGGTGTCGAGCGAAGGATATTCATCACAGACGGAACTTTCGATGACCGTCAACGTGAGGTTTACCAACAACGCCAACCACTCTCAGGACTTCGAACGGCAGTTCACGGCGCAGACTACGTATGAGAATACCCAGTCGCTCACTTCGGTGCAGGAAGAACTGGTGACGCAGATGGTGAAGGAGATCACCGACCAGATATTCAATGCCACTGTGGCTAACTGGTAATCGTATATTATATATAATAAGGTATATAGAGAATGGAATTGACACGACTTATCAACCACCCCGACGAGATGGACCGCGACACTCTATATGAGTTGCGCTCCCTTCTTGCTCTGTATCCTTATTTCCAGACGGCACGCCTGCTGCTGCTTCAGAACCTGTATCTGCTGCACGACCCGACATTCGACGAGGAACTGCGGCGTGCAGCGATATACATCACCGACCGCAAGGTGCTGTTCAATCTCATCGAGGCTGCCCACTACAAATTGCAGCCACAGAAGAAAAAGGACGCTCTAACTGTCTCCGACGGTGAAAAGCCAAAAGAGAATCGCACGATATCCCTAATCGACAACTTCCTCGAGAATATTCCCATTGAAGAGGAGAAGAAGGAAGATAAACAGAAGAAACGTAAGCCTACTCCTGCTGATGCCGCTGTGGATTATGTTGCTTACCTGCTCGAAAGCGAGGAAGAAGACGATATGCCCGAAGACAGCACACCACAGCTCAAAGGGCAGAGTCTCATCGACAGCTTCATCGAGAACGACCGCGGTAAGATTGTGCTCAGCGAGACACCCGAGTTTGTGCCTCAGATAAATGACAACACTGCCGATGGCGGCAAGGAGGGTGAGGAAGGCTTCTTCACCGAGACGCTTGCCCGCATATACATCAAGCAGGGCAGATACAACAAGGCATTGGACATTCTGCAGAAACTCAGCGCAAACTGTCCGCAGAAGAACACGTACTTTGCCGACCAGATAAGATTTTTGGAGAAACTGATTATAAATAACAATAAAAAATAAAAGAAAGATGTACACATTATTGGTAATTTTAATTTGCCTGGTTGCCGTGCTCATGATTTGCATCGTGCTCATCCAGGAGTCAAAGGGTGGAGGTCTCTCATCGAGCTTCGCATCCTACAATCAGATTGGTGGTGTTCGCAAGACAACCGACTTCATCGAGAAGACAACATGGTCGCTTGCTGCCGCTATGGTTATCATCAGCGTGGCATGTGCCTACGTGGCACCACAGGCAGTTCACGACTCTTCAGTAATGGAGAACATTGAGAACCCAACCACAAACCCCAACAACCTTCCGGGATTTGGTGCAAGTCAGACCAAGGAGGCTGCCCCTGCAGCTGACAAGAAAGCTGCTCCCGCAGCAGGCGAAAAGGCTGCTCCAGCCGCTCCAAAAGCCCCTGCACAGCCCGCAAAGTGAAAAAAGATGTTAAAAGGTATGCATAATATTTGGTAGTTTCAAATAAAATGCGTACCTTTGCACTCGCTTAAAGAAAGTAACCCTTGCGAGGGTAATTTCAAGGGCTAAGATGGTGCCCGTAGTTCAGTTGGTTAGAGCGTCAGATTGTGGTTCTGAATGTCGTGGGTTCGAGTCCCACCGGGCACCCAACAAGAAAATCCCGTATGGTTTATTCCATACGGGATTTTCTATTGGGTTAAGTTGTGAAGTGATTGATATTGCTAAATCAAAGTATAGTCTTTTTCCCTCCAATTATATATACTCCTCCATGTTGTGGCTTCTTCACTTCCATGCCCTTGAGGTCGTATATGCGCGACGGTGTGGGTGATGTGGTGATGGTGTTGATGTCGGTGTTGGGTTGGTCGATTATCACTACCTTTGTCATGGTCACACCGAATCCTTGTATTACAGCTCCGGAGGTCTTAAGTTTGTTTAGCACGCTTCCGCTTACGGTGAATGGTGTGATGTGCGAGGCTCCTGTGGTTCCGTAATAGCTGCGCGGACTGAAGTTTCCGTCGCATGGCGTTCCCTCCACGGTGCAGTTAAACTGTGTCCAGTCGCCGTAGTTGAGCTGTATGTCTTCGTATGATGCGGTAGCATCCTGACGATAGTAGGCAACGAGGGTGCACGTGCCCGTAAAAGCCTTGAAATCCGATGCTGCTATCTTCAGCTGGAGTCCTTCGCCCCAGTTCAGTGCTTTCTCGCCTTCCCACAGCACCGTTCCGCCTACGCCTACGTCGGGGTCGCTCTCGTCATAATCTACTGTGGCCTCATAGGTTTGTAGGGAGCCTTTGCGTATGCCTTCCACAAAGAATGGGCATCCGACGGTCATGTCGTTTTTTCGTTGGAAGATGCCAAACTTCTCGCTTCCGTTGCCGAATGAGTTGTTGTCCCATACGAAGGCGGCGAAACCATGTCGGCGCGCCTCTCTCACAAGGCATTCAAGGTAGTAGCCTTGGTTGGCCTCTTGGTTGGCTTGGTCGGCAGAGGTGTAGTGGTGTGAACATCCGTATTCTCCAATTACCACTCCGAGACCCTTGTCCCACCAAGCCTTGCGCAGTTGCAGGAATAGCGATGCCAATGAACGCTCGTTTCCATCAGGCGTGACGGTGCCCTTGTCGGCATAGGCGTTGCCCCAGTAGTAGTAGCTACCTTCTGAGCCGCTGCAGTAGGAGTAAGGGTCGTAATAATGGAACTCTACTGACAGGCGATGCTCGGTGGGGTCGGTAGGCACAGTGAAGTTCGACAAACCCATAGTTGGGCTGCAGCGGTAGGTCTGCACTATGAGGTTACGGCTCAGGTTATTGCCGCCAGTGGCTCTCACGGCGTCGATGAAAGCCTGGTTGAAGGCGTTCTGCACGTCGTAGTTCTCCTCGGTTGGCGTTAGTCCCCAGTCGCCTTTGGCGTTCACCTCGTTGGTGCCGGCAAAGGCAAGGCGTCCGTCGTACGAGGCGAATGCGTTGGCAATGTTGGTCCACAGAGCCTTTAGCTTACCTGTAAGCTCAGTCTTTCTGCTTTTGAATGGGTAGTATTCGAGCCAGCTCTCGTGGTGGGTGTTGATTATAACCATGAGTTGCTCATCGAGTGCCCAGTCCACCACCTCTTTCACTCTTGCTAGCCAAAGTGGGTCGATGGTCATAGTGTTGATATCGGCATGAGGCACCCACCTCACCGGTATTCTTACGGCGTTGAATCCCTCAGCCTTGACCTTTTTCAGCATTTCTCGTGTGGTCTTTGGGTTTCCCCACGCCGTTTCCCAGTCGTTATAGTTGTTGTTCCAGATGTTTTCCCAGCCATATTTGTCGTAGTTCCAGCTTCCGCCGGCACTTTCTAACGAGTTGCCGAGATTCCATCCCATAGTCACCTCACGGCACCACTCTTGCGCATTCATGTCGTAGTCCATTGCCGTGGCTGTGGTTGTTGCTATTACTGCAAACAGTGTTATTATAGTTTTTTTCATATCGTCACAAAACTTCCTTTATCCTATTGAGAGCCGTCTGCAGTATGCTTTGCGGAGCGGCTACGTTAATACGCATGAATCCCTCGCCGCCCTTGCCGAACATCTCGCCGTCGTTGAGGGCGAGGTGGGCACGCTTGACGAAGAGGTCAACGAGTTGTTGGTGGTTGAGCCCGAGGTCGCGGCAGTCGAGCCATACGAGGAACGAGGCCTGCGGACGCCATGGTTTTATCTGCGGTATATTCTCGCGGCAGTAGTTTATAATAAAGTCGATGTTGCCTTCAATGTATTTGAGCATCTGCTTGCGCCACAGCTCTCCCTCGGGGGTGAATGCCGCCAATGTAGCAATTGGCGAGAAGATATGCGGCTCGTTCAGCTCGTTGGCCTCAAGCCATGAGTAGAAACGGCTGCGCAGCTTGTCGTTGGGGACAATGGCGTATGAGCTTACTATGCCTGCGATGTTGAACGTCTTCGACGGCGCTCCAAATGTGATGCTGCATTGCGCCGCCTCTTCACTCACCGAGGCAAATGGTATGTGGCGGTTGCCGAAGAGTGCCATGTCGCAGTGTATTTCATCCGAGATGACGATGATGCCGCGCTCATGGCAGAAATGAGCCAGGCGTCGCAGGGTGTCGGCATCCCAGCAGATGCCCGCAGGGTTGTGGGGATTTGACAGGATGAGCATGCGGCATTTGGAGTCGCATACCGAGTCAAGCTGTTCGAAGTCCATGGCATAAGTCTTCCCAAGTTCCCCCGGGAGGGATGTCTCAATAAGAGGGTTATAAACCACCTGGCGGCGGTTGCCCAATGGGGTTAGGCGGAAGGGATGATATACGGGAGGCTGTATGATGACCTTCTCGTCTTCCTTCACGAATACGTTGATGGCCATGCCAATGCCTTTCACTATGCCCGGGATATACGTCATCCATTCCTCCTTGGGTCGCCATTGGTGATGGTCGTCAATCCATTGTGCGATATGCCGCCAATAGCCTTCGGGCATCATCGTGTAGCCGAAGAGCGAATGGTCGAGGCGTTTTCTCAACGCGTCGGTGATGAACGGCGGTGTCTCAAAGTCCATGTCTGCCACCCATAGCGGCAGCAGGTTGGCGTCGCCGTATCTTTCCGACAGCACTCCATGCTTCAGGTCGTCAGTTCCCGACCTGTCAATAATCTTATCAAAATCGTATGTCATATAATTATTTTTTTTAAGGTTGTTGATAAAGCTGAAACACGCCTCCTTGCTCGCGAGGTCGATGGTGAGCATGGCTCCCGAAGTCTCGCCAAACTGCCTGCGGGCAATGTCGTGGAAGGGATCTTCGGGCAGTCCGGGGTATCTCACCTTCTTTATTTCGGGTATATCCTTGATGGCCTTTGCCACTGCGAGGGCATTGCCCGCCTGCACACGATAGCGGGCGTCGAGAGTCTCAAGGCCAACGGTCTGCATATATGCCACATGCGGCGACATGTACGCCCCGAAGTTCATGAGCATTTCCTGGCGCATGCGCTTACCGAAGTTGGGCACAGTGCCATAGTCTATCACTAAGCCACCTATTGTAGTGGCGCCTCCCGAGATATACTTAGTGCTCGACACCACCTCGATGTCAACTCCCAAGTCCTTTGCGCTGAACTGCGTGAATGGTATCATCGTCGTGTCGGCAATGAGGGGTATGCCGTGCCTATGGGCTATATCCGCGAGAGCCCTGATGTCGGCAATCTCCATCTGCGGATTGGTGATAATCTATTTAAATTGCATGCAAAGATACACCTTTTATTATATATATGCAAATATTTTGGGCTTTTTTCAATCGAATATACCACAAATAGGGTATATGGAATACTATTATTGTGTGATATGAAATGCCATTGTTGCGGTATTGTGGAATTGCGGAAAAAGCCGTACCTTTGCACCCACAAGAAAATAACAATTAAAAAACATTCACCGCCGTACCACGGCCCGTGAGATTATCGAGGACACCGACGGCATCCCCACTCCCGAGGTAGGGCAGCTGTTGGACAAGGAAGGCATAGCCGTGCGTGCCGGACTCCATTGCGCCCAGCCCGCCCTTCGCCTTCTACAATACGAAAGACGAAATCGACCGTCTTGTCATAGCCATAAGAAAGATTATTGCTTCAAGATAGAATTTGGATTTAAACACAGAGACACAAAGGCACAGAGTGATATTGTTAAAGAACAAAAAAAATAAACTCTGTGACTTCGTGTCTCTGTGTTTCAATTATAAGCAAGACTATTCTTCCTTCTTTTTCTTCATGCAGCAACTGCTGCCGTCGAAGCAGTGAGTACATACCTTGCACTTCGGCAGTCCGATAGATTCAATCAGCGTCTCAATCTTGTTGAATCTCAGCGTAGTCAGTCCAAGCTGTCTTGCAATCTCATCCACCATCCTCTTGTATTCCGGCGAATCGGTGGTGGCATATTCCTTAAGCTTTGCATCCTTGTCACCCTCAAAGTCCTGGATGATGCGTCGTGTGATAAGTTCAAGGTCGCTCTTCGACGATGTGAACCCTATAAACGGACATCCATATACCAACGGCGGACAAGAGATACGCGCGTGAACCTCCTTTGCCCCGCACTCAAAGAACGTGCGCACATTGTCGCGCAACTGTGTTCCCCTGACGATAGAGTCGTCGCAGAACACCACCCTGTTGTCCTTCATGATGGCGCGGTTGGGTATGAGCTTCATCTTTGCCACAAGGTCGCGCCTCGACTGGTTGCCCGGAGTGAAACTGCGCGGCCAAGTCGGAGTGTATTTCAGCACGGCACGCTTGTATGGAATATTGTGTCCCTCGGCATACCCCAAGGCAAAGCCCACGCCCGAGTCGGGAATACCGCATACAAGGTCGGCAGGAGTGTCATCCTCCTCGCCCATCATCTTACCGCATCTCTCCCTCATGTCCTCAGTGTTGATACCCTCATAGTCGCTGGCAGGGAATCCGTAATACACCCATAGGAACGAGCAAATCTGCGAGCAACCCGAGGAAGCCTGCAACACCTCCAAACCATCAGCCTTCAGCTTCACAATCTCTCCCGGCTCCACGTCCCTTACCACCTCATAGTCGAGGTTAGGGAAAGCCGTCGTCTCGCTTGTGGCGGCGTAAGCGCTTGGTTTCTTTCCGATTACGATGGGAGTGCGCCCCATGTAGTCGCGCGCGGCAATGATGCCGTCCTCGGTGAGAATGAGCATCGAGCACGAGCCTTCGATGCGCTCAAACACCTTGTTGATACCATCCACGAAGTTCTCGCCCATATTGATGAGCAGTGCCACAAGCTCCGTCTGGTTGATTTTGTTGGCCGACAGCTCGCTGAAGTGCATGCCCTGTGAGAGCAGTTCGTCGGCAATCTCGCGCAGGTTGTTAATCTTCGCCACGGTCACCACCGCATATCTGCCCAGGTGGGAGTTGACGATAATAGGTTGTGGGTCTGTGTCGCTTATCACTCCCAGTCCCTGCTTGCCGCAGAAACTGTCGAGTTCATCTTCAAATTTCGATCTGAAATAGTTTCTCTCAAGACTGTGTATAGACCTTGAGAATCCCTTTTCCTTGTCAAAAGTCACCATTCCCGCACGTTTAGTGCCGAGGTGAGAGTTGTAGTCTGTACCGTAGAACAGGTCATTGACGCAGTCCAATTTTGATATGGTTCCAAAGAATCCGCCCATAAAATATATTTACGTTGTTATGTTATATGTGTATTTTCGGGCTGCGAAGTTACTGCTTTTTTCTCAAATATCCAAGAAAAAGTGGAAAAAACATAGAAAAATATTCAGACTCTGCGTCCTCTGTCGCTTTCCCTACGTATGGTCTTTACTTTATGTAAGACCTCAAAAAATAAAAGTTGAAAAACATCTGTCACTGTCAGCCTCTCCTGTTAATCCATTGAAATACAATTAATTATAAAATCGTAAGGCTGACAGATGTTTTCAAAAACCTCAAAACATCGCTTCAAAACCCCCTATATCATCGAAAATAACGATAAAAAAACACCCATTTTCACATCATCTCCCCCCTAAATCCATTATCCCATGAATCTTCCTCCATCATCTGTCACCCAGCCCACCGATGTAGTCCCACGTTCCCCACCGATGTAATCCCACGCTCCCCATTGTCACACTTGTACCACTGCGATTGTCACACTTGTTCCACTTACTGTTGTCACACTTGTTCCACTTACTGTTGTCACACTTGTACCACTGGGTATTGTCACACTTGTGCCATAGCCATGGAACAACTGTGGCAAGTCCCTCTGTCTCATTCATTCCCGTTCAAAAACTGTTCAGAATCAATGGATTTTACGCAGGTTTCGTTCATTCCCGTTCAAGCTCGTTCAAAGGTTCTATGGACGTACGTCCAAGCACCCTCAGGACGTACGTCCTTACCCCCTAAGGACGTACGTGCATAGACCCTTTGAACGTACGTCCACAGCACCCTTGGTCGTACGACCATAAAAAACAGATAAAAAGGCCA
>JALERP010000054.1 GCA_022764085.1 Prevotella sp. | reverse complement strand
GTGGCATCGTAACTATTCAGCAGTTAGTATTCCTTTATACACAGTGGATTAAAAGCACTGTAAAATCCTTTAACAATTGAGTGCTCCCGATTTTTCCGAAATTCCCGTACCCCCCTACGGCATTCTATTTTGCGAGAATCTTAGAGAACATTTTGCCAAGAAGAATGGACAATCAGCGTTTAATGTTATTAGAGCTATTGCTTATCCCAAGGCAATAGCAGATGGAGTGTACCTTCAATTCTAAGCATCAATGGCTTTGCTTGTGAGGGCTGCTGAATAGTTACTTTGCTGCTCAAGTATTTATAAAAAAAGTTAAACTAAAGTGCTGCGGAATTTAGGTGGTTAATTATTGGTAAATTATTGCCGTCTTACTTGCTTAATTTCTTAGAAAGGTGTAAATTTGCACCATAGAATTTCTTAGAAAGGTGTAAAATTAGTGATATAAATTTATCAGAAAGGTGTAAGTATTATGGCAATGAAAAGAAAGATTTATCAGCAACTCCTTGATTGGAAGCAAAATAGACATGGTGATGTGGCAATACTCATCGAGGGTGCCCGACGTATTGGTAAGAGTTATATAGTAGAACAATTTGCAAAAGAGCAATACGAGTCTTATCTGCTTATAGATTTTGCTCGAACAAGCAAGAATGTGACCGAGTTATTCGAATACTATCTTGACGATATCGACACCTTGTTGTCACGCCTTGAAATGTATGGGCAGAAGAGGCTAATGAGAAGACCAAATAAAGGAGCTGAGGCTCGTTCGCTGATAATATTTGACGAAGTCCAGTTTTGTCCGCGTGCCCGCTCGGCAATTAAGTATCTTGTTGCCGATGGTAGATACGACTACATCGAAACAGGGTCGCTTATCTCGATCAAGAAAAACGTAAAGGACATACTGCTTCCTTCAGAAGAACATTCAATCGAAATGTTCCCTATGGACTTTGAGGAATTCATGTGGGCACTTGGCAACGAGATGCTTATGCCATTCATCTCACAGCAATTTGAACGACTGGAACCTATGAATGGGCTTCACAGAAAGGCAATGGACTATTTCCGCCAATATATGATTGTTGGTGGAATGCCACAGGCTGTCGAGGCATACGTCTGCAGGAGGGACCTTTATGAAGTGGATGAGATTAAGCGAGACATCCTGTCTATATACAGGAATGATATCAGAAAATATGCAGACAATCAGGAGACAAAAGTGTCAGCCATATTCGAGGAGATACCCGGACAGCTGCAGAAGCACGAAAAGAAGTTCCGCTTGTCCGACCTGAAATCTGAAGCCAGGATGCGTGACTATTCCGAAGCCTTCTTCTGGTTGGAGGATGCAAGGATAGTCAATTGTTGCTATAATTCTTCAGAACCCAGTATTGGACTGCGGCTCAATGAGGAACGTTCTACCCTGAAGTGTTATATGGGAGACACAGGACTTCTTATAAGTCACGCATTTGACGACCTGGCGATTGCTAAAAATGAGCTATACCAAAAATTGATGACAGACAAGCTTGAGATAAACGAAGGCATGATAGTGGAGAACATCGTAGCCCAAATGCTGCGTGCTGCAGGACATCGCCTGTTCTTCTTCAGCAAGTATTCGGCAGAGTCGGCAAGTGATAGGATGGAGATAGATTTCCTTATCTCCAAATCGCAGATAACGAGTCGTCACAACATTTCAGCCATTGAAGTGAAATCAGGCAAGCAATACACCACGACTTCTCTCAACAAGTGCATTGCAAAGTATTCCAATCAAATGTCCACTCCCTACGTGCTTCATGCCAAAGACCTGAAGGTGGATAACGGCATCGTATATTTACCTCTATATATGACGCCATTGCTATAAGGTTGATTCCTGAGATACCTGTTTCGCCTTATGCACTGGCAAGGCAAGAAGCAAACAACCCCAAAAGAGCGTCACCCGTCACCTCGGTGACGGCTTTTTTTTTTGCTTGTGAATAGAGGTGATGCCTTTGATTCGTATTTTTTTTATTTGGGCTTTGAAGAGGATTGTCTTCTCAGCTTTTCTTCTCTTATCTTCTTTCTTTTTTCGCGTACCTTATTATATATTAATTAATAAAAGGGCACGGTGTACATAAAAAAATCATTATTTTAAGGTGACGGGTGACGCTCGGAAATATTCTCTGTGTCTCTGCGCCTCTGTGTTTATAAATACACGACCGGCCAAAAACACTTGTCAGTCGGCTCAAATGACTGTTTGAGTGGGCTGAAAGGGCAGAATAATTCCCTTCAAAGCCCCTCGCGAGCTGGCTCAAACGGGGTAGGGGCGGGAACAGGGCGCATGGAAGCACAAACTGACGGAAAACGCTGAACGTAGTGGCGGAAAAGTGGAGCACGAGGCGAAATTATTCGTAACTTTGCATCGTGAAAGAAATCAAGGCCCCAAACCTTTGTTCAACCACTCGGCCGGCGACTACTGTCATGACTCGGGGGAAAAAGACCCGGGGAAGAGAGGGGCCTACAGTAGGACGAAACACCAAGTCCCATACCGGCAATGGGCAATATGCCTATGGCACTTAACGTTCAGATGGTTCTCTCGGAGAACAAGCTCATCGGGGAGAAAATCGTAACCCCGCGTATCGTAAACCAGCAGACGCTCGACTATGACACCTTCTGCGACTATCTCGCACAGGGCTCGACCGTGACCGCAGCTGACGTGTCGGCAGTGATGAAGCAGCTCGAGAAGAACATCCCGCTCATCCTCGGACTCAACGCCAAGATTGTGGCTTCGCCCGACGGGCTCACTTTCCGCCCCACGGTGAAGGGGTCCATCACCCAGAGCCAGCTCAAAGCGAAGCTCACCCAGCGCAAGGCCGACTACATGGCGGCTGGCAACACGACCGCTGCCGAGAAGATTAACGTGAACCGCGAACTGTTGGCAAGCGACCTCGCCACGAGCGACCTCACCGCATGCATCGTGATTGACATGCCGAAGAAGTGGGACACCCGATTCCAGCAGTCGGTGGAGTTCAGGCGCATTGTAAAGGGACTCGTGATTGAGGAATCCACCGGCGGCGGTTCGGGAAGTGGCGGAACTGACGAAGGCATTGAAGACCTGCCTCCAATAATCGACGGTGAGGAGAGCGGCGGTTCTGAGGGCGGCGGTTCTGAGGGCGGCGACGAAGACATGGGGACTATAGAATAAACTTTCTCAAGTTTCGGAAGTAATTTTGAACCACAGAGTTTAAGAGATTAAGAGTATTAAATCTCTTTTCCTCTTTATCTCTGTGGTTTAAATAAACCCCTCATACATTGGGAATTATCACTTCAGAAAGTTGTTTTTTTTAATTTTTAATTCTCATTATCATGACTCAAGAAAACAAGTCGAGGTTGATAAAATTCTTGTGGAACCTTGCATCGGCAATCCTCGCAGCCGTGGGAACCGCACTTGGTGTCAGTTGCGCAGTATCGTAGAAAAAAAGAAGAGCGTCACCCGTCATCCGGTGACGCTCTTTTTTGAACACAGAGCCACGAAGGTTTTTATTTTTAACACAGAGTCACGGAGTCATAGAGGTCATTTTTTTTCTCTGTATCTTCAGATAACTTAATATTATTCTCTGTGCCTCTGTGTCTCTGTGTTCAATTTCAAAAAAACTACATCGCGAAGCAGTTGAAACCGCCGTCAACTACGGCCACTGTGCCAGTGACAAACTTGGCTGCATCCGACATCAGATAATGGATGGTGCCGCAAAGCTCCTCGGGCTCGCCCATACGGCCAAAGGGAGTCTGACGGATTACGTCCTGTCCGCGCTGGGTGAATGTGCCGTCGGGATTGGTGAGGAGGGCACGGTTTTGCTCGGTGATGAAGAAGCCCGGGGCAATGGCGTTCACGCGGATGCCCTCGCCGAACTTCTTGGCGCACTCTGTGGCCATGAAGGCAGTGAAGTTGCTGATGCCGGCCTTGGCGGCGGCATAACCGCATACGCGCGTCATGGGGCGGAAGGCTGCCATCGACGAGAAGTTGATGATAGAGCCCTTGCCTTGCTTGACCATAGGCTTGAGGAACACCTGGGTGGGGATGACTGTGCCTGTGAGGTTGAGGTCGAGCACTGTCTGGAATTGCTTGGCTTCGAGGTCGAAGAATGTTTGTTCGGGGGTGATGGTGGCTCCCTTCATGTTGCCTCCGGCAGCGTTGAGAAGGGTGTCGATGCGTCCGTATTTCCCGGTGATATAGTCGCAGTTCTGCTGAACCACCTCCTGATTCATCACGTCGGTCTTGAGGAACTCACATTCGCCGCCATCCTTTTGTATGTCGGCAACGATCTCAGCTCCCACGTCTTCCTTACGGCCGAGGATTATCACTTTGGCGCCATTGAGTGCCAGGTACTTTGCGATGGTGCGGCCCAATACTCCGGTGCCGCCCGTGATGGCTACCACGTAGCCATTGATATCAAATAAGTTGTTCATTTTTTTTTATATTTAATTAGGAACTTGGAGTTAAGAATTAGGAATTAGGAATTAGGAATTAGGAATTGCTGCGCGATGACGTCCAATGATGGGGATTACATTGTTTATGACCGAAATCATACGTGGTGCGGTCTCACATAAAGTAAGACCCTACATCGGCGGGCATTGGCGCAGCAATTCCTCATTCCTCATTCCTCATTCCTCATTTATTAAAATTCCTCATTCCTCATTCCTCATTTATTAAAATTCCAAATTCCTCATCCCTCATTCCTAATTCCTAATCAAAGAATCCCGGTTGCTTGTATTCTATTCCTAACTCGCGATCGACGGTGGCGAGAATGCCTTGCACCTGTCCAAGGGCGAACATGCGGCCGAGGAAGGAATAGCCGGCATTGTAGCCGCGGCTCTCGTCGCCAAGCATCGTCATGCCATGGTCAACACGCATGGGGAGCGACGGGTTCTCCTTCTCGAAGATGCGCGCCAGCTCGATGATGTCGGCACGTCCGCCCAGGTGAGATGCCTCGGTGAAGTCGCCGTTGGGGAAGATGTGGCACGAGCGCAGATGCACGAAATGAGTGCGCGAGGCATACTTGCGCGCCAAGGCAACCACGTCGTTCTGAATACCTGCCGAGAGCGAACCCGCGCAGAACGTGAGCCCGTTGTGGGGATTGTCCACCGCAGAGAGGAACCACTGGATGTCCTCGTCTGAGTTGACGATGCGGGGCAAGCCCAGCACAGGGATGGGCGGGTCATCAGGGTGTACGCACATGTTGATACCAGTCTCCTCGCATACGGGCATGATGGCTTCGAGGAAATACTTCATATTGGCGCGCAGCTGGTCCTTGTCGATACCCTTATACAAGTCGAGGAACTGGCGGAAAAGTTCAATCGGGTGCTCGTCGTCCTCCTTGAAGTTGCCGCTTACGAAGCCCTGCGTCTTTATAACGATGTTCTCCACCAGTTGGTGGTCCTTCTCGGGAGTCATTGTCTTGGCGAGTTCATCTGCCTCGGCAAGCACGTCGCGCCCCTCGAATCTGTTGAATGCAGCCCATTCCTCACGTGCGCCCGCGCGCTTCAATATATAAATGTCGAAATAAGCAAATTCGGCATACGAGAAATAGAGGTTGCTCGAACCGTTGGGGTTCTCATGCAAGAGGTCGGTGCGCGCCCAGTCGAGCACAGGCATGAAGTTATAGCAGATGCACTTGACGCCCTCGGCTGCAAGGTTGCGCATCGACTCCTTATATACCTCAATCTGATGGTCGCGGTCGGGTCCTCCATACTTGATTGTCTCCACCACGGGCAGGCTCTCCACCACGCTCCATCTCATTCCGTACTGTTCGATATACTCTCTGAGGTCGCGAATCTTCTCGCGGCTCCACACTTCGCCGAGCGGCACGTCGTGCAGGGCGGTAACTATGCCCTCCACTCCGATTTGCTTCAGCATGGCAAGAGTGATTTTGTCGTTCTTGCCGAACCATCTCCAAGTTCTTTCCATGTTCTTTTTTTGTTTTATATTAGTTTTTCTTGTAATCAATAAATAGCAATTCATCTGCAAAGATAATAAATAATTGTCAATCCGCAAACATTTTAACGGTATTTATCACTGATATTTTTCATTCATCACCGTTATTGTTTCAAATGCTTTTGGATTTGTTTCATAATGCTTGTTTTTTAAATACAGAGTCACGGAGTTTTTATTCTAAACACAGAGTCACGGAGTCACAGAGTTTTTATTTTTAAAACACAAAGGAACAAAGAGACAAAGTTTTATCGGCGGTGGAAGATACAGAGGCAGCTAAAGCTGCTTTTACAAAGTCCACAAAGATTTCCATCCCGGCTATGCTTTGTTTTTATCCGGTAGGCTTTGTGGCGACTTTTAAGTCGCTTGTTATCTTTGTATCAAGAAAAAAACTTCGTTCCTTTGTTTCTTTGTGTTTAATAATCAATTCCTTTTTGTGTTTAATAACTCAACTTTCTGAAGTGATAATTCCCAATGTATAAGGGTTCTATTTAAACCACAGAGATAAAGAGGAAAAGAGATTTTTGTTTATATAGAGTAGGTCGCAAGCGACGGAGCACACAGAGCCTTCGGGCAGATGAAATCATGCGCAGCCCTCTATGATCTCTAAATGCCTTGGCATTCAGTCTCTTTCTTAATATAAATACTCTTAATCTCTTAAACTCTGTGGTTCAAAATTACTTCCGAAACTTGAGTTAAAAACTCTGTGACTCTGTAACTCTGTGTTCAAAATATAATTGAGAGTTGCCCTCGCCCCTTACTTGGAGCGAGGGCTAAGTTCATTCTCCAATTACAAAATCATCCTCACCGCTTCCGCCGCCATTCTCGTCACCTTCGAGCAAAGGAGGCTCATCCTCATTGCCGCTGCCGCCAGTGCCGCTTCCGCCAGTGTTCTCCTCAGTCGGAGTCATTGCAGTGGCTCCCGACGTGGTGGCAGTACCCGGGGTGAGGAATGCACTCGTCTCGCCGCCGTAGGTCTTCACGCTGCGCTGGTAGGCGAAGTCGCCGCTGTACTCTGCCAGCATCTCGGCGTTGTTGTTGACAAGCATCTGAGTGCTCACGAGCGTCTTGCCGCTGCCCTTGCGAGAGTGAACCCATCCATACACTCCAGCACCCTCGCCCTCAGTGTGTATGAGGAAACCGTCCTCGGAGCTTGCGAATCCGTGCTTGTTCACCAAGTCCCAGAGCTTCACCTCGCTCGCCTTGTCAAGCACCACATTAGTGGCAGAGAACTGGCAGTAGGGGATAAGACTCACCGCGTTCACCTTCTGCAGCACGTTGAAGAACGCAATCTGGTCGCCGTAGTCGTAGTCGGCATTGTTGTTAACCACAGCCTGTGCGAAGTCCTTCACGGTGGTGTTCTCGTCGATTACCAAGTCACCGAGGAAGATATCGGTCTTTGCGTTCTCACCCTTTCCCACCACCACGATGCTCGGCAGCGAGCCTTGCGTGAGCTGATAGGGAGCAGCGATGCAGGCGCCTCCCGCCACCTCCTGTCGGGTGAGATAGATGTCGGTGAGCTTCATGTTCGCCTTCATGAACATGTTGTAGTCGCTGTACCCCGTGGGCTTCGCCTCGAAGCCGTAGTTGATAAGCGGACAAATGCCTTTGTACATCTGCACCACGTTTCCCCACTT
>JALERP010000027.1 GCA_022764085.1 Prevotella sp. | reverse complement strand
GTATAAGAACAGTTTGTTATGTTTTTCGACGTATTTCTTTGTTGTTTCATTTTTTATTTGTAACTTTGCAGCCCATATAAGGAAATAATAATAATGAAGAAACTATTTATAGAGACATACGGATGCCAGATGAACGTGGCCGACTCCGAAGTGGTGGCGTCGGTGATGCAGATGGCTGGATATGAACAGTGTGAGGACATCAAGGATGCCGACGCGGTTTTCCTCAACACTTGTTCGGTGCGCGACAATGCCGAGCAGAAGATATACAACCGTTTAGATACCCTGGACGCCGAGCGCCGCAAGGGACACAAGATGATTATCGGTGTGTTGGGATGCATGGCAGAGCGCGTGAAGGACGACCTGCTGCAGAATCACCATGCCGACCTCGTTGCTGGTCCCGACTCCTATCTCTCGCTGCCCGACCTCGTGGCACAGGCAGAGACAGGACACAAGGCAATAAATATCGAGTTATCGACATCGGAGACATATCGCGACATTGTGCCTCAACGACTGCATGGTGCAAAGATAGGCGGATATGTGAGTATTATGCGCGGATGCAACAACTTCTGCCACTACTGCATCGTGCCATATACAAGAGGACGGGAACGAAGCCGTGACTTGGAGAGCATACTCAGAGAGGTGCGCGACCTGAGGGACAGAGGGTATAAGGAGGTGACATTGTTGGGGCAGAATGTGAACTCATGGACAGCTCCAACAGCCGCAACAGCCGCAACAGCCGCAACAGCCCCCACAGCCCCCACCCAACCTCCCCGAGGGGAGGAGCTTAGTATGCTTTGTGCGCAGAATTCAGCGCAGGGAGTAATCAGTCTCTCCCCCTCGGGGGAGAAGGAGGGGGGCTGTGGCTTCCCCTATCTTCTCCGCGCTGTGGCGCTTGAGGCTCCTGAGATGCGCATCCGATTCACCACGTCGCATCCCAAGGACATGAGCGACGAGACGCTGAGGGTTATTGCTGAGATGCCCAACGTGTGCAAGCATATACATCTGCCTGTGCAGAGCGGAAGTAACAGGATACTGAAACTGATGAACCGCAAATATACCCGCGAGTGGTATCTCGACCGTGTGGCTGCTATCCGTCGCATTATACCAGACTGTGGTCTTTCGACTGACATATTCGTGGGTTATCACAGTGAAACGGAGGAAGACCACCAGTTGTCGCTGTCGCTGATGAGGGAAGTGGGATATGACTCTGCCTTCATGTTCAAATACAGTGAGCGACCGGGTACATACGCCTCAAAGCATCTGCCTGACGATGTGCCGGAGGATGTTAAGATACGCCGATTGAATGAACTGATTCATCTGCAGACCGAGATGTCGGCCATTGCCAACAAAAAGGACGAGGGCAAGGAGTTTGATGTTCTCGTTGAGGGATTCAGCAAACGCTCGCGCGAACAGCTCTGCGGACGTACCGAGCAGAACAAGATGGTTGTGTTTGACAAGGGTAATCACCATATAGGCGAGACGGTGAGAGTGAGAATTACGGGGAGTACGAGTGCGACGTTAATGGGAGTCCCAGCCCCCACCCAACCTCCCCGAGGGGAGGAGCTAAGTTTGCTTCGAGCACAGAAAGACAGCGCAGAGAGTAACCAATCTCTCCCCCTCGGGGGAGACGGAGGGGGGTTGAGAGGAGGGCTGAGAGGAGGTCATCTATGAAAGACTTTATCGCTGTTTTTCGCCGCTTTGTGCCTCCCTACAAGCGCTATTTGGTTTGGTCGGTGGTATTCAACATACTGTCGGCTGTGCTGAACATATTCTCTTTTATGGCTATAATACCGATATTGCAGATACTTTTCCAAACGGGAGAGGATAAACTGCCCAAGAACTTGATACCTTGGAGCTGGGACAACCTGCAGGAGACATTCACCAATAATGCCAATTATTATATCGGACAGCTCATCGGGAGTATGGGCCCAACCACCACATTGCTCGTCATCGGCGTATTCCTCGCCTTCATGACATTCCTCAAGACTGGAGCGTATTTCCTCTCTTCTGCCACTATCATACCAATACGCACGGGAGTGGTGAGAGACATACGCAACCAGCTATACCGTAAGATTACATCACTGCCATTGGGATTCTTCTCCGAGGAACGTAAAGGCGACATCATCGCACGTATGAGCGGTGACGTGGCAGAGGTGGAAAACTCCATTATGTCGTCGCTCGATATGCTCTTCAAAAACCCGGTGCTCATCATCGCATATTTCTCAACCCTTATTGTAATCTCATGGCAACTGACGCTGTTCACTCTCGTCTTCGTGCCAATTATGGGATGGTTTATGGGTATGGTGGGCAGAAAGCTGAAGCAAAACTCCATCAAGGCGCAGGCATTGTGGAGCGACACCATGAGTCAGGTGGAAGAGACTCTCGGCGGTCTGCGCATAATCAAGGCATTCTGTGCTGAGGAGAAGATGAACGACCGCTTCGACCGCGTCAACTCAGCCTATCGCAACGACATCATGCGAGTGAACATCCGCCAGCAGATGGCTCACCCGATGAGCGAGTTTCTCGGCACGGTCATGATAGTTATCGTCCTGTGGTTTGGCGGCATACTTGTCCTCTCGGGCGACTCGATGCTTTCTGGACCTACTTTTATTTATTATCTCGTGATGCTCTACAGTATCATCAACCCACTGAAGGAATTCTCAAAAGCAGGATATAACATACCCAAAGGACTTGCCTCGATGGAGCGCATCGACAAAATCCTTAATGCAGTCAACCCCATCATCGACAAAACCATTAATGACGCGGGTGTCACGTCCGGGGCAACCTCAATTAAGGCGAAGTTCGAGCACCAGATAGAGTTCCGCAACGTCTCCTTCCGCTACGACAAAAAATGGATTCTGCGCAATATCAACCTGATTATCCCCAAGGGCAAGACCATCGCCTTGGTAGGGCAGAGCGGAGGCGGAAAATCAACACTTGTGGATCTTATTCCGAGATACTACGACGTGCAGGAGGGTGAAGTGCTTATCGACGGCATAAACGTGAAGGACCTTGGCATCCATGATCTCCGTCAACTCATCGGTAATGTCAATCAGGAGGCCATCCTCTTCAACGACTCATTCCGCAACAACATAGCCTTCGGCGTGGATAACGCCACTGACGAGCAGATTGCTGAGGCGGCAAAGATTGCAAATGCCTACGACTTCATCATGCAGTCGGAACAGCAGTTCAACACTACAGTGGGAGACCGCGGAAGCCGTCTGTCGGGAGGCCAGCGCCAGCGAGTGAGCATTGCCCGCGCCATTCTGAAGAATCCTCCAATACTTATCCTTGATGAGGCTACGTCAGCTCTTGACACCGAGAGCGAGCGATTAGTGCAGGATGCCCTCGAGCGACTGATGAAGACGCGCACCACAGTGGCTATTGCCCACCGCCTGAGCACCATCAAGTGTGCAGATGAGATTTGCGTAATCCACGAAGGAGAGATTGTGGAGCGTGGCACACATGAGGAACTACTTGCTATCGACGGATATTACAAGAAACTCAATGATATGCAGTCGTTGTAGGGAGAGATATTGACAAGTGGACAAGTTGATAGACCAACCGCAAAACAGCAGCAAAAGTAATAACTCGTCAACTTGTCAACTAAAATAATAATAAGGAATTGGATACAGAACTTTTAGATTTATACGTTAGGGAGCATAGTTCACCTGAGGGTGACTATCTCTACCGCCTCTACCGCGCCACTAACATACACACGCTGCATGGGCGAATGGCAAGCGGACATCTGCAGGGACGGTTGCTGAAGATGCTGGTGCAGATGGTGAAACCTAGGAATGTGCTCGAGGTGGGGACGTTCAGCGGATATAGTGCCATATGTCTTGCCGAGGGTCTTGAAGAAGGCGGCAAGGTATATACCTTCGAGATAAACGACGAGATGGAGGATTTCACCCGTCCGTGGATTGAAGGTTCGTCAGTAGCTGATAAGATAGAGTTTATCATCGGCGACGCCATCACTGAAGCCCCGAAACTTGGCGTGACATTTGATATGGCATTTATTGACGGCGACAAGCGTACGTATATCGAGACATACGAGATGGTGTTGAAGATTCTGCGCCCCGGTGGATTCATCCTTGCCGACAACACACTATGGGACGGGCATGTAGTGGAAAAAGAATATGACCACGACCATCAGACGCAAGGCATACGCGCCTTCAACGACTATGTGGCTAAGGACGAGCGGGTGGAAAAGGTGATACTGCCCATACGTGACGGACTAACTATTATAATTAAGAATTAAAAATTAAGAATTAATAATTGCTGCGCAAACTGAGTGAAGAGCCAAGCTTGCTTGAGCTATTCCGAGGTGCAGCCAGCAATCGACGAAGTCAATTAAGAATTGCTGTGCAAACCGAGTGAAGAGCCAAGCTTGCTTGAGCTATTCCGAGGTGCAGACAGCAATCGACGAAGTCAATTAAGAATTAAAAAATATAAAATAGCAGTTCTATGGTGTAGCTTTTTTGACATATAAAACGTCTAAGGAATAGATAGAATTATAAAAATAAAATAATGATGAAAACAAGAAAAGTATTTTCAATGCTGGTGATGCTGCTATTTGCAGTGGTAGCCATGGCACAGATGCAAATGCCGCCTATCCCCGTCGATAAGGACGTGCGCATCGGTAAGTTGGACAATGGTCTGACCTATTACATCCGTTACAACAACTGGCCGGAGAACCGTGCGGAGTTCTACATCGCCCAGAAAGTTGGCTCTATCCAGGAGGAAGAAGAGCAGAGAGGTCTCGCTCACTTCCTTGAGCACATGTGCTTCAATGGTACTAAGCATTTCCCCGGCGACGGCATACTCAGATGGTGTGAGTCGAAGGGTATAAAGTTCGGTACCGACCTCAACGCCTATACAAGTATCGCCGAGACAGTATATAATATAAGTAATGTGCCGTCGAAGGACAAGAACGTGGTTGACTCATGTCTGCTCATCCTCAGTGACTGGGCTGACGGACTGCTGCTTGAACCGGAGGAGATTGACAAGGAGCGCGGAGTAATCCATGAGGAGTGGAGAATGAGAACAAGTGCATCGTCGCGTATGTTCGAGCGTAACCTCCCGACTCTTTATCCCGGAAGTAAGTATGGATTGAGATACCCTATCGGTCTGATGTCGGTTATCGACAACTTCAAGTATCAGGTGCTGCGCGATTACTATGAGAAGTGGTATCGTCCTGACAATCAAGGAATCATCGTTGTAGGTGATATCGACGTTAACTATGTCGAGCAGAAGATAAAGGATATGTTCGGCTCAATCAAGATGCCGGAGAATCCCGCACCCGTTGTGGCAGAACAAGTGCCCGACAATGCAGAGCCTATAGTAGTGGTTGACAAGGACAAGGAGCAGACGGTTAACTTCGTTGAGATGTTTATAAAGTGCGACCCGATGCCTGACGAGTTGAAGGCTTCAATGCAGTATCTTGTAATCGACTATGTGAAAAACGCAGCTGTGGGTACAGTGAATACCCGTCTTGCCGAATATCAGCAGGATCCTGCCTGTCCGTATGTAAGCGGTCAGATGGAATACGGCAATTACATCTTTGCCAAGACGAAGGATGCCATAGGTATCGTAGCTGTGCCTAAGGATGGCAAGACCATCGAGGAGTCGCTCTCTGCTGTATATCGTGAGGTGTTGCGCGCAGCCCAGTTTGGCATCACTCCCACTGAATACAAGCGCTACGTTCAGGACTATATCAGCAAGCTCGACAAGATGTACAGCAATAAGGACAAGAGATACAACTCGCAGTTTGTGAACGAGTACAAGAACCACTTCCTCGACAAAGAACCCATTCCTTCTATTGATGACTACTATCAGGTGATGAAGCAGGTAGTGCCCAACATACCTGTGGAGGCTATCAACCAACTGCTCGGTCAGATGATTCAGAAGAACGACTCCAACGTGGTGATTATCAACTTCAACAACGAGAAGGAAGGCAAGGTTTATCCCACCAAGGAGAGTCTGCTCAAGGCAGTTGCCGACGTGAGGGCAGAGAAGCTCGAGGCATACGTGGACAACGTGAAGGATGAGCCTATCATGACAACACTCCCCAAGAAGGGTTCTATCAAGAAGGAAATCAAGAACGAGCAGCTGGGATATACCGAACTGCAGCTCTCTAATGGTGCAAAGGTTATACTGAAGAAGACCGACTTGAAGCAAGACCAGGTGCTCCTGCGCGGTGAGGGCTTCGGAGGCGCCTCTCTCTATGGCAAGGAAGACTACACCAACTTCAAGGTGTTTGGAAATGTCATGGAGGCATCAGGTCTCGGCAACTTCACTAACACTGAGTTGCAGAAGGCACTCGCAGGCAAGATTGCCGGCGCATCGCTCGACATATCGAGAACACGCGTGAACGTAAGCGGTAGTTCAACTCCAAAGGATGTGGAAACCATGCTCCAGCTCATCCACCTCTACTTCACAAATATCAAGAAGGACGAGAAGTCGTTTGCAAGTCTCGTAAGCAGTATGGAGACAGAGCTGCGCAACCGTGAGGTGTCTCCCGAGGCAGCCTTCAACGACTCGGTATCTGCCACTATCTCTGCTCACAACCCGTATGACATGGAGCTGAAGCTTGCCGACCTCAAGAACATCAGCTACGACCGCATCCTGCAGATTGCCAAGGAACAGACAGCCAATGCCGCAGCCTTCACGTTCACCATCGTGGGCAACTATGACGAGGCTACCATCCGTCCGCTTATCGAGCAGTACATAGCTTCTCTGCCATCAAAGAAGAAGGTGGTGAAGGGCAAGAACATCGTCACCAACTTCAAGGGTGAGGCCATCAACCACTTCAAGCGCAAGATGGAGACACCGCAGGCTAACTCAATCGTAGTGTGGTACACCGACAAGCTGCCTTACTCTCAGGAGAACTCTATACGTGCCAATATCGCTGGACAGATTCTCAGCATGATTTACCTCAAGACAATTCGTGAGGATGCTGGTGCTGCATATAGCTGTGGTGCAGTGGCACAGACTTCAAAGAATGACTTTGAAAACATGACACGTATCCTGGCATATTGCCCGCTCAAGCCGGAGATGGCTGACCAGGTGTTCGACATCATGCGCAAGGAAATCAACGGTATGGCAAAGACAGTGGATGCCGACAAGTTGCAGAAGGTGAAGGAATACTTGCACAAGAATATCTCCGACCAGAGAAAGACAAACAACTACTGGCTGCAGATACTCAACCTCTACACCAACTACGGCATCGACATGGATACTAACTACGATGCCGTTGTGGATGCACAGACTCCTGAGACCATCGCCACTATAGTAGGTGAGATACTCAAGTCGGGCAACAGGGCTGAGATTCTCATGCTGCCGCAGGAGTAAGAATATGACAAAGGTATATTTCTATCATACCGAAAACATCCAATTTATGTTCAGGGAATGGAGCAAAGGGTCATTCCCTGGACATTTGTTGTATGGGGCTACCCATCTCGAGCGTCATGGCATTGAAATCATTCCGCACAAGTTCAAGGAGTTCGGGGTGAAGCGTCTGCCACTGATGCTTTATACCGCATACAGGATTCTGACGTGTCGCGAGAAGTATGATGCCATATATGCCACCCACTACCGTGGCTTGGAAATCATCATTTTCCTGCGTGCCTTAGGATTGTATCGCCGTCCGATAATCTTGTGGCACCACCAACCGATGGTGCGCTCGTCGAAGAGATGGCGGGAGGTACTCGGCCGACTGTTCTACAAAGGAATGGACGATATGTTCTTCTTCTCGCAGGACTTGATAGACGAATCGAAGAAAACGTCGAAAGCGGTGCCTGAAAAGATGCACCTCGGACATTGGGGACCTGATATTGAGTATTACGACAGGGTTATTGCCTCTGAAAAAGAGCGTGTTGTTGATTACGTGACACATGAGGGGTTTATATCCACAGGACGCGAGATGAGGGACATGAAGACACTTGTAGAGGCATTTAACGCCACTGGTGCCCCCATAGAAATCTATCTGAACAAGCGCAACTGCGGCATCGACTATGAGGCGATGTTCGCCGCAATGGATATACGTGATAATGTAAAGGTGCATTTCACATCCGGGTATAAGCACAGCGACTTCTGTCTCTTGGTCTATCGTGCGCAATGCGTATGTATCTGTTGTCTTGAAACGAAATACACTGTCGGTCTTACCACTGTGGTTGAGGCTTTGGGACTTGGAGTGCCGATGATATGCAGTCGTAATCCCCATCTGCCCATGGACATTGAGAAAGAGGGATGCGGAATACTCGTGGATTACGGAGACACCGAGGGATGGATATCTGCCATAAGATACATCACCGCGCATCCGGATAAAGCCGCAGAGATGGGCCGCAATGCAAGAAACCTGGCGAAGAGGAAATTCAATGTTGAGATATGTGCCTGCGAAGTGGCAGATGTTATTAAGAAAAGAACTCTTAATTGACTTCGTCGATTGCTGGCTGCACCTCGGGATAGCTCAAGCAAGCTTGGCGGTTTGCGCAGCAATTCTTAATTCTTAATTCTTAATTCTTAACTCTTAACTCTTAATTCTTCTTTTCCCTCAACCACTTGTCCATCAAACAAATTAATGATTCTTCCGGCAAACGTCGCATCATGCAGCGAGTGGGTCACCATCACCACAGTCGTCCCCTCTTGATTCAGTTCGGAGAGAAGTTGCATCACCTCCTGACCGTTCTTAGAG
>JALERP010000187.1 GCA_022764085.1 Prevotella sp. | reverse complement strand
ATGTCGCCGCGCTTGGCATCGGCAATGATGAAGTGGTCGGGGTAATACTTGTTGAGATAGTTGACTGTCTTCTCGAAGGCAATCATTCCTTTCACGCCAAAAGCCTCGTAGAAGGCGAGGTTGGGCTTGTAAGCTACACAGTATTTTGCTGTGGCATCGATGATATTCTTGTTGAACGTGAATATAGCGTCGTTGTCGTTGAGAAGATGCTGCGGCACCTTCTTAAGGTCTGTATCGAGACCCACGCAGAGAAAACTCTTCTTAGTCTTAATCTGCTCAATCAATTGTTGTCTGTTCATAATATATGATAGCCAATAACTCTTAATTCTTAATTTTTAACTCTTAACCCTTAAATATAAATTCCCCTAAAGCTCCGCCTCCTTCATTCTCTCGGCGTTCTCAGCCACGGTGAGGGCGTCAATCATGTCCTGGATGTTGCCGGCGAGGAATCCCGAGAGGTCGTGGGTGGTGTAGCCGATGCGATGGTCGGTGACGCGTCCCTGGGGGAAGTTGTATGTGCGAATCTTTGCACTGCGGTCGCCTGTTGACACGAGAGTCTTGCGGCGGCTGGCAATGTCATCGATATACTTTTGGTGCTCGCGGTCGTAGATGAATGTGCGAAGGCGTGACAAGGCACGCTCCTTGTTCTTGGGCTGGTCGCGTGTCTCGGTACATTCGATGAGGATTTCCTCAACCTCGCCAGTGTTAGGATTCTTCCACGGATATCGAAGGCGGACTCCGGATTCCACCTTGTTGACGTTCTGACCTCCGGCGCCTGAGGAGCGGAATGTGTCCCACTTGATGTCGCCCTCGTTGATGTTAACCTCAAACTTGTCAGCCTCGGGCAGTACGGCTACAGTTGCTGCACTGGTATGCATACGTCCCTGTGTCTCAGTGGCGGGTACTCGCTGCACGCGGTGTACTCCCGACTCGTATTTTAGGATGCCATACACACCATCACCGCTCACGGCAAAGTCTATCTCCTTGTATCCGCCAACAGCGCCTTCGCTGACACTGGTGACAGAGACGTTCCATCCCTTGGAGTCGCAGTATTTCTTATACATGGCGAAAAGGTCGCCGGCAAAGAGGGCGGCCTCGTCGCCGCCAGCTCCGGCACGAATCTCCATCTGAACGTTCTTGCCGTCCTCGGGGTCTTTGGGCACAAGCGCTATTTTTATTTCCTCTTCAATCTTGGGTTGCAGAGACTCGTTTTCTGACAGTTCCTCGCGTGCCATTTCCTTCATCTCGGGATCGCTCTCGTTGGAAAGAATGTCTTTGGCTTCAATAATGGAGTTAAGGCAGGAGATGTATCTCTTGCGGGCATCCATTATGTCGCTAAGGTCCTTGTATTCGCGTGTGAGCTTAACGAACCTCTCTTGGTCGGCTATGACGGAGGGGTCGGTAATCAAGGTGGAAACCTCCTCAAACCGGCTTACCAAACCGTCGAGCTTTTGTAATATACTGTTGTTCTCAATCATCTGTCGAAGAACTATAATTCTTTATTATTCTTAATTCTCTAATTCTTAAATCCACGATGTCAATCGTAGTCAAATGTTCCGTATTCCGACTTGATGGTCAGGCTCTTGATGCCTTCCTCTATATGTCCGATTATCTGTGCGTCGATATTGAACGAACGGGAGATTTCGATAACCTTCTGCGCATTTTCGGGAGAGAGGTATATTTCCATACGGTGCCCCATGTTGAATACCTTGTACATCTCTTTCCAATCGGTTCCGCTTTCGTCGTGGATTGCACGGAAGAGCGGTGGTATGGGGAACATGTTGTCTTTGACCACACGGCAGTTGTTGCCGACGAAATGCAGCACCTTGGTCTGTGCGCCTCCTGTGCAGTGTACCATACCGTGGATGTCGGCACGCATCTCGTCGAGCATCTTCCTGATTACGGGAGCATAGGTGCGGGTGGGAGAGAGGACAAGCTGACCGGCATTCACCGGGGAGCCTTCCACTGCCTGGTCGAGGCGATAGGAACCGCTATATACCAACTCGTCTGGTACGGAATGGTCGTAAGTCTCGGGATATTTCTCTGCAATGTATTTCGAGAACACGTCGTGACGTGCAGAGGTGAGTCCGTTGCTGCCCATACCTCCGTTGTATCTTGTTTCATAGGTAGCCTGCCCGCATGAGGAGAGTCCAACAATGACATCGCCGGGGCGTATGTTGGCATTGTCGATGACATCGCTGCGCTTCATGCGGCATGTTACGGTGGAGTCAACAATGATAGTCCTCACAAGGTCGCCCACGTCGGCAGTCTCGCCTCCGGTGGCGTAAATGCCAACTCCCATGTCGCGCATCTGCTGCAGCAGTTCGTCTGTGCCGTTGATGATGGCTGATATAACCTCGCCGGGGATAAGCATCTTGTTGCGTCCTATGGTGCTTGACACAAGTATATTGTCAACGGCTCCCACGCATAGAAGGTCGTCGGTGTTCATGATGAGAGCGTCCTGGGCGATGCCCTTCCACACGCTGAGGTCTCCAGTTTCCTTCCAGTAGGCATAAGCCAATGATGACTTGGTGCCGGCACCGTCGGCATGCATTATGTTGCAATATTCAGGGTCGCCCCCGAGAATGTCTGGGATAATCTTGCAGAAAGCCTGCGGGAAGATACCCTTGTCGATGTTTTTGATGGCGTTGTGGACGTCTTCCTTGGCGGCACTGACTCCACGCATCATATAACGGTTTGAATTCATGTCGTTTCTTGTATCATTTGGTTATTTGTTGTTCCAGAATTCCCAGCTTGCAAAAGCCTGCAGCAGAAGCATCTCCAACCCGTTGCAAGTGCTTGCCCCCTGAGCCTTTCCTTTCTTGAGGAAGAGTGTCTCGTCGGGATTGTATATTAGGTCGTAAAGCAGTGTATGGCTGTCCATTGCCTCGTAGGGCAGAAGTGGACACTCGTCAACGTGGGGATACATTCCGCATGGTGTGCAGTTGACGATGACATTATACTCCTTTATGATTTCAGGGGTGATGTCTGCATACTGTATGGTGCCAGGGCGCTCATAGCGGCTTACGAATACGGTTTCAAGTCCAAGGTTTTTCAGGCTGAAGTCTATGGCCTTCGAGGCACCGCCGGTGCCCAGTATGAGCGCTTTCTTGTGATAGCGTTCCAGCTGTGGGTGAATGCTCTGTGTGAACCCGATGACATCCGAGTTGTAGCCTTTGAGAATGGTGTCATTGCCCTTGTGCTCAATCTTGATGACATTCACTGCACCTATGGCTCTCGCCTCGGGACTTATATTGTCAAGATAGGAGATGACCTTCTCCTTGTAGGGGATAGTCACGTTAAGTCCTCGCAGCTCGGGATTGGAATCGACAATCTCAAGCAGCGCGTCGATGCTGGCAATTTCGTAGTTCTCATACACGGCATCCATGTTCTCGTCCTCAAACTTCTGGTTGAAATAGCTTTTTGAGAAAGAGTGGCCAAGAGGATAGCCTATCAAACCGTATTTTTCCATATACTGTTAATATTATATATAATAATGTGTAAACTACTTGGTGGCGACATACAGTGTGCAGACGCCGAAGGTGAGCCGGCGGAACGTGGCATCGGAGAAACCTGCCCTTGAAAAGACCTCCATCATGCGCTCTCCTTGCGGGAATGCCTCGATGGTGGCTGTGAGATAACCATAGGCATTGGTGTCCTTGGAAATCATTCGGCCTACTATCGGCAGAACTGTATGCGAATATATTCCGAACAGTTGCTTTATCGGGAAGCGCACTGGTTCTGTCAGTTCCACGATGCATAGGTGACCGCCGGGCTTTAGAACGCGGCACATCTCGCTTAAACCTTTGTCGAGGTCGGGGAAGTTGCGTATGCCGAAGGCGGCGGTGACAGCGTCAAAGGTATTGTCGGCAAACGAAAGTTGCATGCAGTCTTCCTTGGTGAAAGAGATGATGTTGTCAAGGTTGAGTTCCTTGACCTTGCGTTTGCCCACTTCCATCATGCCCTCTGATATGTCGCAACCGACAAGGCTGTCAGGATGAAGCATCTTGGCGGCAAGAATGGCGAAGTCGCCGGTGCCGGTGGCAACGTCGAGAACTTTGCGCGGACCGTATGGCGCAATGGCTTTTATGGCCTTGCGTCTCCATCCCTTGTCAATATTCCACGACAACTGGTGATTCAGCTTGTCGTAGGTGGGGGCTATGCTGTCGAACATCCTTTCCACCTGCTCAGCCTTGTCGCCATTGTTGTCGTATGGCTTGATTTTTTCCTGTTCGTACATAATATTGCGTGCAAAATTACAATAAATTTTTCTAATATACGAATAATCTTTGAGAAAAATTACAATAATCCTTTTGTACTTGGCAATTCATAGTGGTAAATGTCTCTTTTTACCGCCATTTTCAGGCTTCGGGCGAGTGCTTTGAATATACCTTCAATCTTGTGGTGCTCGTTGTCGCCCTCTGCCTTGATGTTCAAATTCATACGGGCGGCATCGCTCAGACTCTTGAAGAAATGCAGGAACATCTCGGTGGGCATCTCGCCGATTTTCTCTCTCTTGAACTCGGCATCCCACACAAGCCAAGGACGTCCACCGAAATCGAGGGCCACCTGACAGAGACAGTCGTCCATGGGCAGGCTGTAGCCGTATCGCTCAATGCCACGCTTGTCGCCAAGGGCTTTCAGCAGACATTCGCCGATGGCGAGGGCGGTGTCCTCGATGGTGTGGTGTTCGTCCACATGAAGGTCGCCCTTGGTATGCACTGTCAGGTCCATCATTCCGTGCTTGCCGATTTGTTCGAGCATGTGGTCGAAGAATCCCAGACCGGTTTCTATGTCGCATTTGCCTCTGCCGTCGAGGTTTATGCTTACGTGGATGTCGGTTTCCTTGGTCGTACGGCTCACTTCTGCGGTGCGTTCCCCGGCAAAGAGTATTTCGGCAATCTTATCCCATGTCATGCCGTCGCGCCCGAGGATAAGTGACTTGCAGCCGATGTTTTCGGCAAACTGGCGGTCGGTGTCGCGGTCGCCTATGACATAACATCCAGCGATGTCATATTCAGGGTTGTTAATGTATTTATCCACCAGGCCAGTGTTGGGCTTTCTTGTTGGTGCGTTGTCTTCGGGGAAATGGCGGTCAACGAGAATGTCGTCGAAAGTGATTCCTTCGCCTTCGAGTGTCTGTAGGATAAAGTTGTGCACTGGCCAGAAGGTGTCTTCGGGGAAGGAGTCGGTACCGAGCCCGTCCTGGTTGGACACCATGACAAATTCAAAGTCTAACTTTGAACGTATGAAACTGAGGTTGCGGAAAACCCCTTTTGTAAACTTGAGCTTCTCGAATGAGTCAATCTGCTCGTCTGCCGGCTCCTCGATGAGAGTGCCGTCGCGGTCAATAAACAATATTTTTTTCATTTTATTCGGATGTTTCAGTTAATTCAGATGCATTCTCTGATTCTGATGCTTCGATAGATTCGTATGTTACACGGAACACATATAGTACAGACAGACGGATATATCCTTGCGCAATGCCAGCGATGAACATCACGACGGCGGTCATGGGGATGGAATATGACGGCATGCCAAGGGGGTCGTCAAACAGGATGCCCATATTTGCCTGCACATTGGCAAGGCAAAGGATATTGGCTGGCAAGAGAATGATGCAGGACAAGAGGCCTGTCACGATGAACGATATGAGACTCACCACAAACCACTTGCCCCAGTGTCTCATTCCAGACTTATAGGAATGCCATACATTCTGCCAGTATTTCCTCTCGGGATTGTAGAGATAGCTGAACAGGCTTTGCAGCAGTGGCATTGCTATCAGCAGTCCAATGCCTATTGTCACTATCGACAGCGGCAGTACGATGAGCAGTGTGGCAAGGAAAGCCTTAAACGTGCGCCACACATTAATGTGAAGTCCGTGGGCATACAAAATGAGTTCGGCAATACCTCCCATTATCAATGCGAGCAGTGTGGCGGCAAAGACGGTCATGTACTCAGAAATGACCATAGGCAATGAATGTGGATTTACGAGTACGCTGAGGTTGAGCCTGGGATAAAAGATGACGAGAATAGTTACCAGGGCACTGTAAAACACACCATAAAATAACGCGGCAATCCACGAACGTCTGACGATGCCGCGGAAATCCGACATGTAAAGATGATAGCCCGTGCGTATGCAAGAACGGCTACTTCTGCTCTTTAAAAGAGCCTCAGAATTGCTTTTTTCCATTGTTTAATCCTTAATTATTTCTAACAACGTGCAAAGATAAGAATTTTTTTTGTAACTTTGCATCATAATTTACACAAATTATGAAAATATTGAAGTGGGGCTTCATCGGATGCGGTGAAGTGACAGAAAAAAAAAGCGGTCCGGCCTTCAGTGAAGTGGCTGGGTCGAGCGTTGAGGCAGTGATGAGCCGGAGTGAGCAGAAAGCACGCGGATATGCCGAGAGACACGGCATAAGGAAGTGGTACACTGACCCACAGGAACTCATTGATGACCCAGATGTGAACGCAATTTACATAGCAACTCCGCCGTCGAGCCATGCCACATTCGCCATTATGGCAATGAAGGCGGGAAAGCCGGTGTATGTTGAGAAACCACTGGCAGCCTCGTATGAGGACTGCGCCAGGGTCAACCGTGTGAGCGAGCAGACGCATGTGCCGTGTTTCGTGGCTTACTACCGCAGGTATCTTCCGTATTTCCAAAAGGTGAAGAGTATTATTAGTGGCGGTGAGATAGGAGATATCGTGTCGGTGCAGATAAGGTTTGCCGTGCCGCCACGCGACCTCGACTATGCTCATCCCGAAAATCTGCCATGGCGTTTGCAGCCAGACATCGCGGGAGGAGGTTATTTCTATGACCTCGCCCCTCACCAACTCGACTTGCTGCAGGACATCTTCGGTGTGATTGTAGAGGCTTCGGGAATATGCTCCAACCGTGCTCATCTGTATGATGTGGAGGATTCGGTGAGTGCTTGTT
The DNA here is from genome assembly GCA_022764085.1 of Prevotella sp. GTDB lineage: Bacteria > Bacteroidota > Bacteroidia > Bacteroidales > Bacteroidaceae > Prevotella. Next base: position 25,006 of record JALERP010000187.1, on the reverse strand, counting down.
TCCGATTTGAAAACGGACTGCCGGGAAGTGGCTCATGGTGCTTTGTGGCATACGAGAGTGCCAAGGAAGACCGCATAGAGGTGGTAGGCACCAAGGGGCAGCTCAGCTTCTCGGTGTTCAACTATGACCCAATCACTCTCACTACCTCTGAAGGCACACAGTCGATAGTAGTGCCTAATCCACCATACGTACAATATCCGCTGATAAAAAGCGTAATAGAACATATTCAGGGACTTGGGGTATGTACATGCACCAGTGTGTCGGCAACACCTGTCAATTGGGCGATGGACCAGATTTTGGGAAAGTTCTGAGGAATTAGGAATTAGGAATTAGGGATTAGGAATGAACATGGGTAGAGTGTTGCTTGTTATTGTAATGATGATGATAGTCGTCGTCAGCCGTAGTGAAGACGGCGGATCGGGGACTGCTGACTCTATACCCCATCTTAATGTCAATCTCAATAACCCAGATTTGGGTGTAGTGAAGAAGACCGTGCGTGGATTCAGTGCCATAGATACCAACTATGTGGAGCCACAGCATTACAACTGGGCGCTGATGGTGCAGAATACATATAACTATGATGTATATCGGCTTGCCAGCGTATATGGACAGGAGATTATTCTCTCTCCTGACGTGTTGTTCCGAATAGGACCGTTTTTTGGTTGGAGATGGATTTTCCTTGGTACTACCGTAGAACTCAAAAACATTGGAGTTAAGGATAATTCATTGAAAAAGGAGTTTACACTTAGTTTGTACAGTGCACAAATTGGTGTTGACTTGTATTATCGCCGTACTGGCAATGACTACAAAATCAGGAAGGCAAAGTTCGGTGATGATAAGGCCAACCGCATGTTGCGCGACGTTCCGTTCGACGGGCTAAATGTTGGCATCACAGGACTTAATGTCTATTATATCTTCAATCACAACCGTTTCTCCCATCCGGCTGCTTTCGCACAAAGCACATGCCAGAAAATCAGTTGCGGTTCATGGATGGCAGGGTTGGGATATACCCACCATAATTTGGAACTCGACCATGAGAAGCTCAAGCAAGTGGTGGAGACGCATACTAACAATGAAGTGGAGATTGACTCCTCGCTGATGTTCAACAGACTGAAATATAATGATTTCAATCTCTCTGTGGGATATGGATACAATTGGGTGTTCGCAAAGAACTGGTTGCTTGGTGCAAGCCTGTCTTTGGCATTGGCATACAAATGGTCGAGCGGAGACACTAATCAGCCTGCCGATGACTTTTCGTTCAAGAACATCAATCTGGACGGAGTGGGGCGCTTAGGCATAGTGTGGAACAATACCAAATGGTATTATGGGGCGAATGCGATAATTCACAGCTACAATTACAGCAAGCCGCGTTTCTCCGCCAATAATGTGTTCGGCAGCCTGAATATATACTGCGGATTTAATTTCGGATTAAAAAAGAGTTATAGAAAAAAGAGATGAGGATTATTGTAATCATAATGATATCGCTCGTGTCGGCATTGAGCCCAGCCCTTGCCCGACAAGACAATGCCGCCACCGACAGCCTTAATGTGACGAGATGGCTTGCCGAGGCCCGGCTTATGCCTTCCTCCACATGTTATCCGGTATTTTTCGCAAGGAAGTTTCTGGGTGTGCCATATGTGGCACATACATTGGAGGTTAACGACAAGGAGCGGCTTGTGATAAATACCCGCCAGCTCGACTGCACAACACTCGTGGAGAATGTGGTTGCACTCACCTTGTGTGTGCGTAACAATAAATACAGTTATCAGGACTATCTTCACTATATATATATAATAAGGTATAGGAATGGCAAAAATGAAGGCTATACCTCGCGCCTGCACTATTTCTCAGATTGGATAGAGGACAATGCACAGAAGGGACTCGTTGCTGAGCGGCAATCGCCCAATCCGCCTTTTTCTGCCGTGCAGACGGTAAGGGTGGGGTATATGAGCGCACATCAAGACAAGTACAAGGCCTTGCGCCAGCATCCTGAATACATCAAGGATATAAAAGCGATGGAGCGAAGGTTAAGTGGCAAGACTTACAGGTATATACCGAAATCCGTGGTAAGGAAAGGCACATCATTACGCAAGGCTGTGAAGAATGGGGACATAATAGCCATCACTTGCAACAAGAAAGGGCTTGACATAGCCCATCTCGGTATTGCCGTGTGGAAAAAGGACGGGCTTCATCTGCTCAATGCATCGCAGATTCACAAGAAGGTTGTGCTCGAACCGATGCTCTTAGGCGACTATCTCCACAAGCATCCTTCACATACGGGAATAAGAATTGTAGAAATATTATGATATATAAATAATTTTAATTATGGAATTACCAGATTTTATGAGTTATGCCAACAAGTTCTCACCTTCCGACTTTGTCGATAAGGTGGCTCGTGTAGCCAAGCGAGCTGGCGCAAAATTGGTTTATGCAGCGTTGATACTCTACTATACTCTGCAGAGTGACAAGGTTTCAACCACCGACAAGGCGTTGATAGTGGGAGCCTTGGGATATATGATCAGTCCTCTCGACGCAGTGCCGGATGCCATTCCGATTATCGGATTGACCGATGACCTCACCGTCCTTGTCTTTGTACTGAAGAAAGTGTGGGGCAATGTGGAAGATGAAATCAAGGACAAGGCACGCCAGCGTCTAACCAAGTGGTTTGACGAGGATGAGATAAAGGAAATTGACGATTTCAAGTTCTGATTCCCTATAGGTTATTAACCTTGCAGCCATAAGATTATTAATCAAAATGTTGCAAGGTTAATAACTACAGGGATTTTGCATCAAAAGGTGAAGGTTTTTTGTTACTAAAATGGCATGGGACCATCCATCTGAGGATAACCGTCAGAATCGCCAGGTGAGAATGGCATAGAAGCGTTCTCGGGGGGGAATTCCCCGCCGTTTAGTTTCGAACCTATAATCTCGCCGCTGTTTGCGGGTATAGGTGAGTTTGACTTTAGGCTTGAGTCCTCGGGATTCTCAAATCGTGTGAACTCGCCGCGGAAATGAAGCAACACGTCGCCGGTAGCTCCCTTACGGTGCTTGGCTATGATAATTTGCGCCATACCGTGCAGGTCTCTTCCGTTCTCGTCCTGATAGATGTGATAGTACTCGGGACGATGCACGAAGAGCACCATGTCGGCATCCTGTTCGATGGCTCCCGATTCGCGCAGGTCGCTCAGCTGCGGGCGTTTGCCCTCAAGTCCTTCGCGCGACTCCACTCCACGGTTTAGCTGACTCAATGCCAATATAGGGATGTCAAGCTCTTTGGCAATCTGTTTCAGTGAGCGTGATATCGTCGAAACTTCTTCTTGTCGGCTGCTGAATCTCATACCGTTGGCATTCATCAGCTGAAGGTAGTCAATCATTATTATCTTCACCCCATGGTCTCGCACAAGGCGTCGCGCCTTGGTGCGAAGTTCGAAGACTGACAGTCCCGGTGTGTCATCTACATATAGCGGTGCGCCTATAAGATTATTAAGCCGCTTGTCAAGACGCTCCCATTCGTCAGGTTTCAGCTGACCGTTGAGTATCTTGCTTCCTTGGATTTCGCAGCAGTTGGAGATTAGACGGTTGACAAGCTGAACGTTGCTCATCTCAAGTGAGAAGAAAGCCATTGGCACCTTGTAGTCGGCAGCGATGTTCTTTGCCATCGACAATGCGAATGACGTCTTACCCATGGCAGGACGTCCGGCAATGATGACAAGGTCGCTTGCCTGCCATCCGCTGGTGATATTGTCGAGTTTGTAGTAGCCAGTGGGTACGCCCGTAAGTCCGTCCTTGTTGGCTGCCGCCTTCTGTATCACCTCCACGGCGTTAGATATCACAGGGTCAATCTGTGTGTAATCCTTCTTCATATTGCGGCGCGACAGCTCGAAGAGCGAACCTTCAGCCTCCTGCATCAGGTCGTCGATGTCCATTGAGCCGTCGAAAGCCTTTGTCTCAATATTGCTTGCGAAGGAAATCAACTGTCTCGCCAGGAACTTGTGGGCAATGATTCGGGCATGGTATTCGATGTTGGCCGACGACGCTACATTGTTGGACAAGTCTGCCAGGTATATCGCTCCTCCAACCTTGTCAAGATTGCCCTGGCGCTCCAGTTCGTCGGTGACGGTGAGCACATCCACTGGTTTCTCCGCCAAACTGAGGTCACGTATGGCAGAGTATATGTCTTGGTTACGTTTCTCGTAGAAACTCTCGGGCGAGAGAATCTCACACACCACGGCGTAGGCGTCGCGGTCATTCATGAGTGCTCCCAACACAGCTCTTTCCACGTCGAGTGCCTGTGGCTGCAGATGGGCGTATGTATTGTTTTCAATGCTTTTTTTTGCCATGTTCTTTCAATTTTGGTTGCAAAAGTACAAAAAAACTCTTTAATTCTTTCATATTTCAGAAGTTTTAATTACTTTTGCAGATAAAAAAGAACAGATATGATAAATTTCCCTATTGCAAAGATTAATCTCGGGCTGAATGTCGTTAGTAAGCGCGATGACGGCTACCATAACTTGGAAACCGTATTCTATCCAGTTCCAATCAAGGATGCACTTGAGGTTTATCCTATGGATGACACTTTCCCGTCTGACGTGATGTGTGACCTGAAAGTGACTAATGTCAGTATCGATGGTGATGAGCAGAGCAATCTTGTTGTCAGGGCTTACAATATGCTTGCCGCCGACTATATGCTTCCGCGTGTGCATGCACATCTTTACAAGAACATTCCTACACAGGCCGGAATGGGAGGTGGTTCGAGTGACTGTGCATATATGATAAGGTTATTAAACGAACAGTTCTCGTTGGGAATGTCTGATGAGAAAATGATGGAATATGCGGCAAGGCTCGGGGCCGACTGTGCATTTTTCATAAGGAGTTGTCCTGCATACGCTGAGGGCATAGGTGATAAGCTCATGCCGATAGACTTGAATCTTGGAGGCTACAAGATGTTGGTGGCAAAGCCCGATATCCCTGTTTCCACCAAAGAGGCTTTCTCGCTGATTACGCCAAGGAAACCCGTGAAGAACTGTCTGGACGTTGTGCGCCAGCCAATATCAACTTGGAAGGACGAGCTTGTGAATGACTTTGAATACAGTGTGTTTGCCATTCATCCCGAGATAGGTCAATTAAAACAGAGATTGTATGACCACGGTGCCGTATATGCGGCAATGAGCGGCAGTGGCAGCAGTGTCTTTGCACTGTTCCATGAGGTGCCTGATGTGGAGTCATTCGTGAGTGGTATGGATAAACTCACTGTTTTTTCTGTCGATATGCCGGATATTTGACAACATCTTCCATACCAGCCGCGGTATATACACTATTAGTCCTATTATGCTGCGGCTGCGCATACGATTGGGCATGGCTGCGAGGAGGGATACTACTGTCACTCCAAACAATGCCCACCACTTGCATGCCCATATAGGTACCATGATTGTTATCACTGACGCAAACACCAATAACCCAACAAGCAACATTGACCTGGGGACAAGTGCCTGCTGTATGGTCTTGTCAATGTAGTTGATGTTGAAGTGAAGGATGGCCATAGGCAAGTCCTTCGACAGACTTACAAGACTTTGTATCTGTGCCGACATCCATCTCTGTCTCTGTTTTTGGAAATTGGCTTCGCTGCTTACCTTTTCGTCGAGCACTTTGATGCTTTCCACATATTTTATATAGATACCCTCGGCAAGAAGCATCTTCTCCAGTTCCCTGTCCTCGCCTGCCGTTGACAGAAGTTGGACATGTTTCTCAAACCATTCGTATCTGAAGCACATTCCCGAACCTATCAGTGCGGATGAAAGACCGATATTGTTATGTCCCTTGCGGAAAATGGAGTTGTTTATTTCCTCGCTGATCCCGTCAAGGGCGGCTATGTTGTTATTGCAGTTCTTAGCACATCTGTGGCATTGAATGGCATTGTATCCCATATTGCATACATCGTTGAGCTTTTCGAGGAAATCCACGCCTACGATGTTGTCAGCGTCGAGTATGACGACATGATCATAATCGCTTGCATTATGCTGTATTGCATATTGCATGGCCTTCGCCTTGGAACTTTTGTCGAATGTGGGTTGAAGAAGGTTTATGTTAAGTTGGGCAAGAGAATGGTTGGTTGACGGCTTCATATGGTCGGACACCACTGTCACCGTATATAATTCGTCGGGATAATTCTGGTTAATAAAAGTCCTGACAGAGTTTTCTATTACTTTATCCTCGCCGTAAGCCGGAAATATCACAAGAAAACGGTTTTTCCTGTCTCTGATACCATTTGAGGTTTTCCTGCCGCGGCTGCCTGCCAATGAAGCCACGGCAAAGAAGGCGATGTAGCCCACTGACAATGCCATAATACACCATATGGTGATGTCAACGGCGTGAACGATGTCCCAGAACATTTAGATGCAGTATTGAGGTTATTATTACGAAGGGTATTTTCATAAAGGCCCTATCCCATTGCTTGTCAACGAGATAGTTGGGAGTGGCAATGGCGAATACCAGCAGAATCAGTGCAGCGATAATCCACCACTTTATGGCAAGAGACATATATATGAAGGGCAGTGTTACGCTCATTATGAATATTATGCCCATCATCAGTGTGCGCGGTATAAGCATCCACTGCAAAATCTTGTCAATCAGGTCGTACTGCTTGTTGTAAATGGCTCCCGGTAGGTATTTGATGTTCTTTGCCAATGAGTTGAACTGTGTTGACAGCCATTTACCGTGCTGGCGTTTAAACTCGCTTGATGCCCTCGTCTTCTCGTCAAAGATGTATATGTCGTCAAAATAATCCACAAAGATGTGCTGGCGCATAAGCAGTGCCTCCAGTACCTTGTCGTCCCATACACCCTTGGATTTGGTGATATTCTCCTTGAACCAGTTATAGTTGAATGCCATTCCCGACCCGCTGGTTGCCGCAGGTAGTCCAACAGAAATGTGGCCTTGGCGGAATATGGTGTTGTTGATTTCTTCGAAAGTGGCTTCAAGGATTGCTGTCGCAGTATCGCGGTTTTTCGACACTCGGTGTGCCTGGATGGCCTTTGTGCCCGCCGACTCGTAGGCGTTGTTTATCTCGTCAAGAAATTCTGGCATCACGAGGTTGTCGGCATCAACTATCAATGCGATGTCGTATATCTTAAACTGTGGCAGGTTGTTGATGGCATATTGCAGAGCCTTGCCCTTACTGCTTTTATTGAATTTTGGGGTGAGTAAAGTAATCGGGTATTGGGCAAGTTTGAAATTTGTAATTTCTTTCATGTTTTCAGAGATGACAACGATGTCAAACAGGCGCTGGGGGTATATCTGTCCTAATAAGGAATTGACAGTGCGCTCTATTACTTCGTCGCACTTGTATGCCGGAATGAGAATGATGAAACGGTTTTGTCTTTTTGATTTTGTCACTTTTGTCCCTCGTTTGAATTGTGCGGCAATAGTGAATACGGTAAAATAAACCACTGTCAGAAGTACAATGGCAAACAACAAACCGTCAAAAATGAATAGTATCCACCAAAAATCAAAATTCATAAATATTATAGTTTTATAAAGTCAACAATTCCTTTTAATGTGGCTTTAGCCATCTTTATCCTTCCTTTGAGACAATACTTTATGATGTCTCTTGTACCCACGGCGAATATCATGTAGAGGTATGACAGTATGCGGTAGGAGATGGCATTTCTCTTTATAAAGATGAGTCGGTTCCTGGTCATGTAATAAGTCTTCAAAGGGCTATCCGCTCCTGTCGCTTGACTTTCTTTGTGGAAAACTGTAGCCGAAGGCTCGTACCATATTTCATAACCTCCACGCTGCATCATCATCGACCAGTCGAGCTCTTCATAATACAGAAAATAACACTCTGGCATCATACCAACCTTGTCAATGGCCTCTTTTTTCACCATCATCGCCGCACCATGGGCATAAGGAGTGGGGCAGGGGCAGTCATATTGTCCATGGTCAGGTTCGCCATAGCCTATGCCTTTGTTTCTGAATGTCACAGGAGAAAGAGCCGTGAAACCTGCAAACTGAATCTTTTGGTCACCGAAAAAGAATTTTATCTTTGGGCATACCATGCCAATCTCTTTTGACGATTCAAGCCTTTCCGCCAAATGGTAGATGTCGCTGACACACAGTTCCGCGTCATTGTTGACAAAGAACAGCAACCTTCCCCTTGCTTCTCTAATACCGACATTATTCCCCCCGGCGAAACCAAGGTTTTTTCCTGCCTCGATTACTTTAGCCTTGGGATATTTCCGGGCAATGAGCTCCGCCTCGTTTCCCTTGGAGCCATTATCCACCACAATCACCTCCATATCCTGTTCGTCGAAGGTGAAACAGTCGAGCAAGGCACATGTATCCTTTATGCCGTTGTAATTGACCGTTATTACGGATATTCTATACTCTTGAGGCACGTTTCTTCTCCAGTTTTAATCGTTTACGCTCTTCTTGCTTTTCAAGCTCCTTTTTTTCCCATTCCGTGTATTCTTTGTCAATGTATGGGAATATGTAAACCAAAGCAAGTCCGCCATAAAAAATAATTACGTTAGGGAACTGCATAAGTATCTGGTTGGCATATCCTCCAAGCTGCAGCGAGACAAAAGCACAAGTGAAACCGGCTCCCAACCCTCGAAGCGACTTGTTATTTATACGGAACAATACATTCCAGCATGCCCCAAATAGCATCATTATCGTGGTTATGACAAATACCGTGATACCGACTACGCCTGTTCTCACCCAAATATAAACATATTCTGAATCGGGTGGAATCTGCGACACAATCTTCATTGTGCAGTAAGAAGGTATATCTTGCGCCTCCAAGCCGATACCGATTCCCCATGGTGCGTCCACCATATATTTTTTTAGGGTTGCCTTGTTGTATTCGCGCACACCGAGTGAGGCATCTTCCTTGTTAAATGCAGAGCGCATCCTTCGGATTGTGGGATTACCGTTTCCAATCTTCGTGAATGCCATAAAAATAAAAAACAGTAAGAATACAATGGTAAACGGTACTGCAATCTTTACTGATTTTGACAAGAATATATAAACTCCCAATCCGGCAAGAAGGCAGAATATGGCAGTTCGTGTTCCAGAAAGGAACATTCCCCATATACACAGAATGCCCACTATGCCGTAGAGTATCCTCTTTTTTCGCAGCGGAGTGGTGATGGCAGCCAAGATAAAGACTATTGCTATGCTTGCCATGTGGATGCCATAGTTAGCCGCGTCGCTGAAGATCGAGAAATATCTGATAATTCCGTTGACAAAGTGAGTTCTGGCAGCTCGTATAAGGAAAACCTTCTCTGCATCGTTGAATCCGAATTCCTTTTGTTTCACTGCCCATAGCGCACCCCATATTGAAAGTATTGCCAATACAAGCATTAACTTTTCTATGCGTTTGGGAGTATTGATATAAATCATCATCACAACGCAGGGATATACCAATTGGAATGCCATTAGTCGAATACCAGTGAACCAACTGCCAACATTCATTCCTATTCCGAACTGGTCATTGAAGATTTCCAATGTGCAGAAAAGACACCATATACTCAGCGCAAGAGTCATCACATTGAACATGTATTGAGCCTTTATTTCCTTGAATGTCACCAATGCCGTGAATATTAGCATAAGCTGTAGCATCTCGTTGGGAAGAGACATCGGAATAGGGAGATAATCACATCTTGCAAGATAGTGGAGGAAATAGTTTACGACCATCAGGACATAGAAAAGCAACATCTCGTGCTTAAACACAAAGTAGCATCCTATCACCAAAACAGGTAACATCGCCACGGCAGCTAGTCCCGCGATACCCGAAGAATACAAACTGTAAATACCAATCAAGAAGAGGAGAAAGAGTACTGCTGCTCTTCCTCCACTTACATGACTGAATGGTTTGTATGTTCTGTCGTTTATCATAAACAATTGTCAAATAGAATGGTTGTTTTCCGTTGCTGTCAATCCCATCTGCGACATTCGGTAAACGAAGTTGCTGAATTTGGTGTATGGCGGCAACTGACCCACAAACTCCTCGACAGCATAACGCTGCGATTCTGTGAGGTACATAAACAGGCTATCCTTGTTCTCAAGTTGTGACTGTAGCTCCTTGAGTGCCTTCTGGTCAACATCCTTCCATGTGCGGTTGGCACGAGTGACAAGCAGGTTTACTGTTCCAAGATTCAGAAGCGACGATGGTATTGAGTGCTCGTTGAGGTTTGGATACTCTACTATGGCAATCTCGTCGGGAAGTATGTCGGGGCACAGATCCTTGATGCTTGTGCTCATGATATACCTACTGTCGTCGGCCAGGAAATCTTCGTCGTAAGTCAGTTTCCTCACTTGCAGACCAAGTGTAATCCAATAGTTCTCAAGCTCCTGTGCGAGATAGCTCTTTCCGTTGCCCGCATCGGTGGAAATAAGGTTGAGCACGTTTTGCTTGCCGGTTTTGAAATGCGGCAGAAGTGCCTTGCTGAGCTGTCTCAGTGCCATGTCAGATATGGTCTTGTTAAATCGCCTGTAGCGCAGGTTGCTCTCCTTGGGATAGCATCCGAGAACAGGAATCTTGGTGATTCTCTCCGAACGCATACGGTCGCGCAGAGTGCGGTCGAGAAGTTCTATTAAGAAGAAATACAATGCCGTCAACAGGAATGTGAGCATATATGCGCCCAACAATATCATCATGCGGTTTGTGGGCAGTGCATTCAGCGGGAACATCGGCGGATTCAGCACACGCAGAGTGGCGGTGGTCATCTGGAGGTTGCGCTGGCGCAGACGTGCGGCATTGAGTGCCTTGAGCATTTCCATATAGTTGCCTTCCACAAATCCAATGTGGCGGTCTTTTCTGTCAAGAGTAGCACCGATAGGTGAAAAATACAGGAATTGTCGGTCAATGCTCTGCCTCATGATGTCTTGGGCGGTCATCTTTGCCTTTGTCTTTTCGAGTAGAAGAACCTGTTCAACCCAGTTTTCGAGCAGTGTGTTAGCCTTGACACCATTGTCGGTGGAAAAACTGCCAGCCTCGATATCTAATGTCAGTTTCTTAACGTTGGCAGTCGTTTCCCTAAGTTCTTTCTGAGCCTTGGCGAGTTCGTTCTGCGACTCGACGTTGTTGCCTCCGCCCTCACTCGACATCAGTTGCAAGTTGGAAATTCTCGACTGTAACCTTGATATGTCCTTAACCTTATCGGTGAACTGTTTAGAGGCTCGTATGGCCTTTGCTCGTTCGCCGAGTTGCTTTTCCAGCCAGTCCATAAGGGCTTTTGTCGTGGTGTAGTCCATCAGTAGTGTGTTGTCCGACACTTGCTGTGCTGCATCAAGGTTCGCAATCTGCTTAGTCTGTTCGCCGTAGTTGATGATTCTTTTTTCGACGTTGTATTTTATTAAGTCATCTTCTGCATTGCAGAGAATCTTATAAAGTCGTGCCACTTCCCTTTCGAAGAATTTTATAACGTTGTTTGTTTCTCCGAATCTCAGCTGTTGGTATTGGCGTGCAAATACGTCGTTGAGGATGTCAAGCGTGTTATAGGCAATACCTGCGTCGTTAGCACTGTAGGCAATATTAATAATGTCGCTCTTGTAGAATTGTGAAACTTTCAGTTTCGATGACATCACTTTCAGACTGAAATAGGGGTGATAGTTAGTCAATCCGAATATGTAGTTGTCCTGCGTGGGTTTTTCGAATGCCTTCAGGTTTGCGTATGTGGCAGACTCACTGTTTCGGTTGATAAGTCCCTTCACTTCCGCAGGCACGGTGGCATTGAGCTGTCTGAAATGTTCGGCTGAGATATAGTTGTTGTCCTTGTTTTCGTTGCCGTACATCATACAACGCGCGAAGAGCCTGAGCGACACCTCGTGCAGTGTGTTGTCTGTGGTGATGATGAGCATCAGATTGTTAATGTTCGTCTCGGTATTACCGCCGGCAATTCCCGAACCGCCCTCGATGTTGTATCCTGTAATAATACCAGTGTATATCGTGGTGTTCGTCTCGTATTGCCTTTCCATATTCCTGGTCATAAACCATGCTATTACGAGTGCAATCATCGGAAGTATTGCAAGATACCACCTGATGCGGTACAGAAAGCGTACTATGTATCTGAAAATGTCCATAATCTCTTGGTTTTATAATATTATTACTTTGTTTTATTCTTAGCTTCTTTTTTGGCTTCTTTCTCAGCCTGTTTCTTGGCTTTCTCGTCAGCCTTCTCCAGCTCTCTGTATCTCCTTTCCTCAGCCTCGGTCTCTTCCTTTATTTGCTTTTGGATAGCCTTGTTTTCCTTGGCTATTTGTTTTTCCGTCTTGGTGATGGTGTCATCAAGTGAGATGTCAGTGGTTGTATTGGTTATGATTGGTGTGTGTGTAAGGATTTCAAGAGTCACGATGTCGGTTGTTATTTGCGTCTGCATTTGCTGGTATGTAATAACAGCATCGTTTTCCTTTCGTTTTGTCTCCGCGAAGGCAGCTATACTCATTTCGCCGTTATGGAACTGTTCCTGAGTCAACTGGCCGGCACCTTGGTAGATGGCGGCATTTTCGCTGGCGGTCTTTAGGGCTACCATGTCGTTGGTAATCTTTATGTATAGCGACACTATCTGCAGTTTAAGCTGGTCATAAGCTATGTCTTTCTTTATTCTTGCGTCGTCAACCTCGAGCTTTTTCCTCCTTACCGATGCTTTCAGGTCGAGAATGTCCTCCAGTGGCACCGCCAGGTTCACTCCCACATTCCAGTAGCTTTGCTCGCTTCCCTGAAACTGGTAGATCATGTTACTGCTCATGTTCGACGAGTTGTTTCCCCACATGTCAGTCTTGCCATAACCATAGCTGGCATGTCCTCTCACATACGAGAAGATATGCCTTTTCTGCTTTGACACTTCAGCCTGGGCTATTTCCTGAGCCTTTGCCAAACTCTGTATCTGCGGGTTTGATTTTGCGTTTTCAAGAAGTACAGCCAATGGAGGTAGGTGGAAACGAGAAAAGTCTATAGTATTAGCTTCACTGGCATCGAAGAAACCAGCTGAAATACCACTGTCATTGTATTGGGCTTGTGCCAATTGCACAGACAAGGAAAAGGTTGCAAAAACTGCCAAATGTCTGATTTTCATTTTTATGTCTTTAATGATTCGGTTGTTATTTACGTGAGAAAACTACACGTCATCCTTTTGTACAAAGGCTGTAAGTGTCTTGAAGATAATCTTCATGTCCAGAAGGAAATTATAGGTTTGTCCGTAGGTGATGTCAAGTTGCTTGCGCTCCTCTGCTGACATCTTTCCGCTTTCGCCGCGTTTTTCCACTTGCCATAGTCCGGTAAGTCCCGCCGGGGCCATGAATCGGTCTATACTGTCGTCGCTGGTCAGCTTTTCCGCCTCATACAAAGGCAGTGGTCTGTTGCCTACCACCGACATGTCGCCTTTCAGTATGTTGAAAAGTTGTGGAAGTTCGTCTATGCTGTATTTTCTGATGAAATGTCCCACCTTGGTTATTCTCGGATCGTTTTCAATCTTTACGAAGGCATTGTTTATTTCCTCGTTTTTCTGCTTGTTGAAATTTGTTTCCGACACCACGAAGTCATCTCCCACAAGCATCACTTCGTCGTCGCTGATGAGCATTTCAGCCGCCAAGTCGTCGCCGATAGTATCCGTGTCGTTGAGGTCAGTGTCGAAGTGTCCCACCGGCATCGGTTTTACCTCTGGATTGTCGTTGTATTGGTTATGTGTCCGGCTCAGTTCTTTGAGGCGCTTGTCAGCATCCATAAACATACTTCTGAACTTTAGGAAATCGAAGACTGTGTAGTTGGTGCCCACGCGTTTCGATTTGAACATGACGGGACCGTTGCTTTCCAGTTTGATGGCTATTGCCGTAATGATGAACACCGGCGATAGTATTATCAGAGCTATTAACGCAAAGACAATGTCAAAAGTCCTCTTCCAAACGGGAATTTTGAAGTGAAGTATGTTTTGGCCTGATGCCTTGTCATCAAAAAGTATATTCTCCCTTGTTGAGATAAAAAGTATCTTTTTGTTTATTTCCGTGACGGAAGACTCCACGTTGAGTGTGTCGTTGATACCGCATTTCTGATAGGTGACCCGTTCTTCGTCACTAAGTGTGTCCGTCAATAGGATAAGATACAAGTTGGGACATTTCTTCTTAAGGTATTTGATGGATGTAATATCCTCACTGCGCACTCCTCTTTCGAAGAACACGATGAAATGCTCGTTCTTGACCCTGGGCACACAGAGCTTGGCAGCATCCTTGTAGGTGCTTGTCATACGCACTATTTGTCCGGGTACATACTTTAGCTTGTCTCTGGTGTTCGGATTCTTGCCTAAATATACGATACCTATCATATAATATAATAATGTGTAAAAGGATTGTCAAGGTAGTATTTTCTTTACCCTGATTTTAAGTTCCATAGGGTTGAAAGGTTTGACGATATAGTCAACAGCACCTATTTCAAGTAGCCTTATGCGCTCGTTTGTGCTGTCCTCGCTGCTGAGCATAATAACAGGGATATGGCGGAACAGCTCATTCTGCTTAATCCATTCCAAAAAGTCGTCGCCTCTCATGCCTGGCATTCTTATGTCAGAGATGATGAGGTCGGGCGTGTTGCCTGCCTGAAGCCATTTCACTGCCTGCAGTCCGTCGGGGAGCCACTGAACTTCATAGTCACTCATAAGGTATATTGAAAGCACTTTGGCTATCGTTTCCTTATCATCCAAGATTAATATTTTCTTTTTCATATTTTAGTATAGTAATATTTAATTAGTGCAAAGGTATGAAAAAAAATTGATATACGTATCTTTTTCTCCATTTTTTTTCATATAAAATGCAAAAATATTATTTTTTTTGTTTTTTTGAGGGAAAAATGCCACTTGAACGTAATATAATTAAATAAATATTTATCTGTAGATAGTATAAAACTCAGTTATTGACTTTTTTTATAATATATAGAATATGGCAAGAAGATTATTATTAGGATTTGATGTGGGAAGCAGTTCTGTCAAGGCTTCCCTTGTTGACGCTGACTCTGGAAAGTGTGCTGCCACTGCCTTTTATCCAGAACAGGAAGCGCCTATCATCGCTGTGAAGGCTGGTTGGGCGGAGCAAGACCCGCAGATGTGGTGGGACAACGCCAAGCTGAGCCTGAAGAAGATTATGGCTGAGGCCAACGCCTCTGCCGACGAGATTGCCGCCATCGGCATATCTTACCAGATGCACGGTCTGGTATGTGTTGACAAGCAGCTCAACGCTCTGCGCCCGTCTGTCATCTGGTGCGACTCGCGTGCAGTGCCTTACGGTGAGAGGGCTTTCCGCGAACTGGGGTCCGACACCTGTCTGCAGCACCTTCTCAACTCTCCGGGCAACTTCACCGCTGCAAAATTGGCGTGGGTGAAGGAGAATGAACCGAAGCTGTTTGAAAAGATTTACAAGGTGATGCTTCCTGGCGACTATATCGCTATGCGTCTCAGTGGCGTGGCAAACACCACTGTCAGCGGTCTGTCTGAGGGTATGTTCTGGGATTTCAAGGAAAACAAGGTGGCAGACTTCCTGCTCGACTATTATGGTTTCGACAAGTCACTTCTCTCTGACATCGTGCCTACGTTCAGCGTGCAGAGCACTGTGTCGGCGGAGGCTGCTGCCGAGACAGGTCTCAAGGAAGGCACTCCCATCACTTATCGTGCAGGCGACCAGCCCAACAATGCCCTTAGCCTCAATGTGTTCAATCCAGGAGAGATTGCCTCTACCGGAGGAACTTCGGGTGTCGTGTATGGTGTGTTGGGTGATGTCAACTATGACCCGAAGAGCCGTGTAAACACTTTCGCTCACGTCAACCACACTGACGAACAGACTCGTCTTGGAGTGCTGCTGTGCATCAACGGATGTGGCATTCTCAACGCATGGACACGCCGCAACATCGCCCCCGAGGGTATTGGTTATGCCGACATGAACAAGCTGGCGGCAGGAGTGCCCATAGGCAGTGACGGAGTGAGTGTGATTCCGTTTGGAAACGGTGCGGAGCGTGTGCTTGAGAACAAGGAGGTGAATTGCACAATCAGCGGCGTCAACTTCAATAAGCACAACAAGGCGCATATTGTCAGGGCTGCACAGGAAGGTATTGTTTTCAGCTTCTGCTATGGTATGGAGGTGATGCAGCAGATGGGTATGAACATCACGAAGATACATGCAGGAAAGGCAAACCTCTTCCTCAGCGACATCTTCCGCGACACGCTTGCCGGAGTCAGTGGAGCTACCATCGAATTGTATGATACCGACGGTAGTGTGGGTGCCGCCAAGGGAGCGGGCATAGGTGCTGGAATCTACAAGGACAACAACGAGGCGTTTGCCACCCTTGACAAACTCGCAGTTATCGAACCCGACGAGAGCAAACGTTCGGAGTATCTGGATGCCTACAGCAGATGGAAGAGCGTTCTCAGCAAGAGTATCTAAGCTCCTTTGGCATCTAAGTTCTCTGGTAAAAAAAATGTCGCGCAGGCCACCATCTGGCTGCGCGACATTATTATTTTATATACTAATTGTCATCTGTCATCCCTCTAAGCTATCCCTGTACCATTTGAAGAGTTTCTCCACACCCTCTTCTATTTCCACCTTGTGTGTCCATCCTAAGGAGTGTAGCTTTTCCACGTCGATGAGTTTGCGCATAGTGCCGTCAGGCTTTGTTGAATCAAACTCCACAACACCTTCAAAACCAACGGCTTTTACCACCAACTCCGACAGTTCGCGGATGGTGAGTTCCTTGCCCGTGCCCACGTTGATGTGGCAGTTGCGTATTTCGCCGAGTGAGGGTATTGCCCCGCCTCTTCCTTCGCTGTTGTTGCGGTCAACATTGCCTGCTGTTGACGCCCCGTAGAACACCGACGAGTATTTCTCAATTCCTATGATGTCCTTGAAATCAACGTTCAGCAGTACGTGTACACTGGCGTCAGCCATGTCCTCGCTCCACAGGAATTCTCGTAGCGGCTTGCCTGTTCCCCATAGCACCACCTTGTTGTCGGAGATGCCGTAGAACTCTAAGGCTTTTAGTATTCGCTCGTGACTGTTGCTTCCATCCACATTGCCCTCGCCGATGATGGCCTTGAGTTTCTCGTCGGGGTTGACCGGTCGTTTGTTCATGTCGTTCTCGATAGCCTTCCAGTCACCGTCGTGAATCAGCTTTGCGAGATAAATTTTCCTCATCATTGCCGGCATCACATGCGAGTTCTCCAAGTGGAAGTTGTCGTTAGGGCCGTAGAGGTTTGTAGGCATCACGGCGATATAGTTTGTGCCGTATTGCAGGTTGTAGCTCTCGCACATCTTCAGTCCGGCAATCTTTGCTATGGCATATTCCTCGTTGGTGTATTCGAGAGGCGAGGTGAGCAGCGCATCCTCCTTCATCGGCTGTGGCGCGTTTTTGGGATAGATGCAAGTAGAGCCGAGGAAGAGCAGTTTTTTCACTCCGTGTGAGTATGCGTTGCCGATTACATTGCACTGCATCATCATGTTCTGCATGATGAAGTCGGCGCGGTAGAGCGAGTTTGCCATAATGCCTCCCACGAATGCCGCGGCCAGCACCACAGCGTCGGGCTGCTCCTGGTCGAAGAATGCCTTCACCGCATTTTGGTCGGTGAGGTCGAGTTCCCTGTGGGTGCGTCCCACGAGGTTGTTGTAGCCTCTTGCCTTGAGGTTGTTCCATATGGCAGAACCCACGAGTCCGCGGTGTCCTGCCACATATATCTTTGAGTTTTTGTCCAGTGTCATAATCCTTTGTTATTCTGCAACTTGTGCCTTAAGAAATAGTTTCTTCACGAATGTCATGTCGTGCTTTACCATAATTTTCACGAGTTCCTCGAAGGATGTCTTGGTGGGATTCCATCCTAGTTGTTCCTTAGCCTTGGTTGGGTCGCCGAGCAGTTGGTCAACCTCGGCAGGGCGGAAATACTTCGGGTCAACCTCCACGAGAGCCTTGCCCGTGGCCTTGTCATATCCCTTCTCGTCAACGCCTTCTCCCTTCCATTCCAGTTCTATGCCCACCTCTCGGAAGGCGAGTGTGGCGAATTCGCGCACTGTGTGGTATTCTCCTGTGGCGATTACGAAGTCGTCAGGCTCGGGCTGTTGCAGTATTAGCCACATGCACTCCACATAGTCCTTGGCATATCCCCAGTCGCGCAGCGAGTTGAGGTTGCCCAGGTAGAGCTTGTCCTGATAGCCCTGGGCTATGCGTGCGGCGGCGAGTGTAATTTTTCGTGTCACGAAGTTTTCTCCACGTCTCTCGCTCTCGTGGTTGAAGAGAATACCGTTGCAGCAGTACATGTCGTATGACTCGCGGTAGTTCTTCATGATCCAGTATCCGTAGAGCTTAGCCACCGAGTATGGCGAGCGCGGATAGAAAGGCGTGGTTTCCTTCTGCGGCACTTCCTGCACCT
Organism: Prevotella sp.; assembly: GCA_022764085.1. Taxonomy (GTDB): domain Bacteria; phylum Bacteroidota; class Bacteroidia; order Bacteroidales; family Bacteroidaceae; genus Prevotella. The sequence goes on along the minus strand of JALERP010000187.1, from coordinate 6,614 downwards.
TTCCGAATAGTTCCGACGTTGATGCCTGGTATATGCGGCACTTCTTTTCCAGTCCGCATATTCTCACTGCCTCCAGCAGTCGGAGCACTCCCATGGCATCGGTGTCTGCTGTGTATTCCGGCACGTCGAACGACACCTTCACGTGGCTCTGTGCCGCAAGGTTGTATATCTCGGTGGGTTTGGTCTCGCCGATGATTCTGATGAGCGACGACGAGTCGGTCATGTCAGCCCAGTGGAGGTTCACCAAGCGTGCCTTTTTCATGTCCCTTACCCATTCGTCGAGATAAAGGTGTTCGATACGTCCCGTGTTGAATGACGACGAGCGGCGCAGCAGTCCGTGCACCTCATATCCTTTCTCGATGAGGAATTCGGCAAGATACGAGCCGTCTTGTCCCGTGATACCCGTGATAAGGGCAACTTTCTTGTTTTCCATAATACCTTTTCTTATATTATATGTTATTCAATTATCTAATGTCAAATTGTAACCGTTAGCTCTTCCCGGTGAACTGCTTGATGCGCTGTTCCTCGGCGAGTCGGCAGATGAGAAGCGTGTCGTCATTCTCCGCCACGATATATCCGTCCAGTCCCTGCACGATAACCTTCTTTTCCTGAGTGGCGTGTATGATGCAGTTGCTGGTTTCGTATGTTTGTATGTCGTTGCCAATGCAGCTGTTGCCGTATAGGTCTTTCTTTGTGTTGGCTAAAAGCGAGCCCCAAGTGCCGAGGTCGCTCCATCCGAAGTCGGCGGGGCACACGAATATTTCTTCCGCCTTCTCCATGATGGCATAGTCCACGGATATGCTCTCACATTCAGGGAAACGCTCGTCGATGAGCTGCTGTTCCTTTTCTGTGCCGTATATAGGAAGCATTGCCTCGAATATCTTCGAGATATTGGGCTGGAAGATGCGGAATGCATTTACTATGGTACTGACGTTCCAGATGAATATTCCGGCGTTCCAGTAGTAGTTGTTTTTCGAGATGTATTGTTTGGCGGTTTCGAGGTCGGGTTTTTCCCTGAATGAATACACTCTGAAGATTTCCTTGTTGCGCAGTGAGCTGCTGCTCAGGTCGGCCTGAATGTATCCGTAGCCCGTTTCTGGGCGTGTGGGTTTCATGCCGAGAGTGACGATGGCGTCGGAATCAGCCGTGAAGTTGAGGCAAGACTTGATGATGCGCCTGAATTCCTCGGTGTTGGTGACGATATGGTCGCTGGGTGAGACCACGATGTTGGCCTTAGGGTCCTTCGACTTTATTTTCCAGCTCACGTATGCTATGCATGGTGCGGTGTTGCGCCTGCATGGTTCGCAGAGTATGTTTCCTTCGGGCAGGTCGGGCAGCTGTTCCCTGACGATGCCTATGTATGCCTTGTTAGTGACTACCCATACGTTTTGCGGCTTCGCGATGCCACAGAATCTCTCTACGGTTAGCTGGAGCAGTGACTTGCCCACTCCGAGCACGTCGATGAACTGTTTGGGTTTTTCCTCTGTGCTCATGGGCCAGAAGCGGCTTCCTACTCCGCCAGCCATGATAACTAAGTGGTTGTTGAGTTTTTCCATATCCGTCAAAAATATTAATGTTTCTTGAATTTCTTAATTGCGAAATATGCCGCAGCAATCACAACGGCAGTCACGATGACAATTTTTATATAGTCAGAGTATTCCACAATCTTGGCGTCGAGCTGGCTCTCTGGCACTATCGAGTGCAGATACCAGCCGAGAGCGGCGAGTATGGAGTTCCATGCGCCTGCGCCGATGGTGGTGTATAGCACGAACTTGCCGAAGTTCATACGGGCGAGTCCCGCAGGCACCGATATGAGCTGCCTGATTACCGGCAAGAGTCGGCCTGTAAGCGTGGCCACCACACCGTGGTCGGCAAAGTATTTCTCGCTTCTCTCTACTTTTTCCTCGTTGAGCATGCACATCCTGCCCCATTTGCTGCGGGCGAAGCTGTATATCAGCGGTCGGCCGAGATAGTAGGCGGCTGCGTAGTTGATGATTGCGCCGAGATCGGCACCTATTGTCGCGAAGAGCACCACGAGGTACACGTTCTGGTAGCCTGCCGCCGCATGGTAGGCTGCCGGGGCCACCACCACCTCCGATGGGAATGGTATCACGGTGCTCTCGATGAGCATCAGCAGCAGTATGGTGCCGTAGTTGAGATTGCTGAGTAATGATGAGAGGTTCATGTATTTATTAAAATTTTACGTTTTTGATATAGTCATAATATTTATCGCATGGTAAGTCGGCGGGGAACATGTCCCCGAATACGAGTTTAGCCTCAGTGCAGTTCACTTGGCACGCCTTCTTTAGGTATTCCACACCCTCCTTAAACTGGTGTGTCCTCAGCAGGCTTCCCGCCATGTATGAGAATCCCAAGTTCCATCCCTGCGGCATGTTGGTCTCAAGATGCCTGAAGTAGGCAATGCTTGTCTCATATTCCCCCTGGTCATACAGCGACACGCACACCTTTAACATTATATCCGGGCTTTCGTCCGATAATTCGATGGCGCGGTCGAAGATGCTGAGTGCCTTTTCCTTCTGGTTGTTCTGCAGCAGGATATGTCCTTCGAGCACCATCCTTCCAGGGTCTCTTTCCTCGTTGGGGCTGTCGTTTTCCAGTTGCTCTGCAAGGCCTAAGTATTCGAGAGCCTTGTCCAGCTGTTTCAAGCAGCTGTAGGTGTATGCCAGGTCATCGTATATCTGTATCAGGAGTATGTTGTCGCCAAGGTCGCAGTGTCCCTCGGCACGTTCCAGCATGTCGCGTGCCTTGTCTAAGTCGGCAAGCTGCAGGTAGCATGTTCCCATGTCTGCCTCCGCCCTGGCGTTTTCGGGCATGCGTTCGAGGAAGCGGCGGTAGTGTTTCAGTGCCTCTCCCGGCTCGTTCATGCTGAGCAGTGCCTTGGCCTTGCACCACAGTCCGTCGGTGTTTTCGGGGGTGATGGCAAGCGAGTATTCGGCGCTGCTTTTGCATTCCGGGTATTCCCCGTTGCACAGCTGTATGAGCGCGAGCATGTTCCAGTGGCGGCTAACGAACGGGTTGTTGTCGATGAGTTTTTCCAGGCATTCCGTCGCCTTTTCGTATTCTCCCATGTTGCAGTATATCCGTGCCGTTAGTTCAAGTCTTTCGATGTCCTCGGGGTCGTTTGTCCTTTTGAGCCAGTCAAGTGCCAGGTCTGAGTAACCGTAATCCACATATAGCGCGCCCACGTCAAGACAGAAGTTGTAGTGCTCGTCAATGTCGGTTTCGGCGTATTTTTTTTTGAAGAGGTTTTCAGCCTCTTTAGTCTTTCTCTGGGCGATGAGCATTTCGGCGCATAGGTAGAAGTAGTCGAGGTCCGACTTGTCCTCTATGCTATCAGAGAACTCCTTGGCCTTGTCGAATTCACCTTCGGCAAGAGCCTGCCTTGCCTTGAACACCAGCGGGCCTATGGCTCCCGGATACAGTGTGAGGGCATAGTCGGCGACGTCCTCTGCGTCGTCAACCAGCCCGTCGTAGTTGTAGTAGTCGATGATATCGGTCAGGTCGTCGATGTCCATAAACACCGTCTTCCTTTCAGATTTCGCCTGCTCGTATTGTTTCAGTTTATTCTTGAAACGCGCTTGTTTGAATAACTCCTCGTCTATGTGCATTTACTTGTTTATTTTAGCCCAAGTGTCCTTCAGCCCAACTGTCTTGTTGAACACGGGATGCCCGGTTGTTGTGTCAAGGTCGGGAGTGAAATATCCTATTCTTTGGAACTGCAGGAATTCGCCCGCCTTGCGTGTGGTGGCAAAGTCTTCCACGTAGCAGTCCTCGAGCACTGTCAGTGAGTCGGGATTGAGCAGTTCGCGGAAGTCGCGTTCGTCGGCTGCGGGGTTTTCCACGTTGAAGAGGCGGTCGTAGAGTCTCACCTCCGCTTTGTGGCAGTGGTCGCAGCTCACCCAGTGCAGGGTGCCCTTCACCTTGCGGTTGGCTCCTTCCATTCCGCTCTTGCTCTGCGGGTCATACTCGGCGTATATTTCCTCGATGTTGCCGTTGGCGTCCTTCTTGCATCCGGTACACATCACAATATATGCGTTCTTCAGTCTCACTTCCTTGCCGGGGGTCATGCGGAAGAATTTCTTGGGTGCTTCCTCCATGAAGTCCTCTCGCTCTATCCACAGCGTGCGGCTGAAGGTGATGGTGTGCGTGCCGTCGGCCTCATTCTCTGGGTTGTTCACGGCTTCCATCTCCTCGGTCTTGCCCTCGGGATAGTTGGTGATGACGAGTTTCACAGGATTGAGCACTGCCGACACGCGCAGCGAGCGCTTGTTGAGGTCGTCCCTCACGGCAGCCTCAAGCAGGGCGTAGTCGTTAAGAGCGTCAAACTTTGTGTATCCTATTGAGTCAACGAATGCCCTGATGCTCTCTGCCGAGTAGCCGCGGCGGCGCATTCCGCACACTGTGGGCATTCGCGGGTCGTCCCATCCTCTCACGAGTTTCTCGTCCACCAGTGTGTGCAGCTTGCGCTTGCTCATCACGGTGTATGTGAGGTTGAGGCGGTTGAATTCAATCTGCCTCGGGCGGTAGTCTGCTCCGCGTGTCGCCTCGGTGTCGTATTCTTTGAGGAAATCCACAAACTTGTCGTAGAGCGGGCGGTGGGGCACAAACTCCAGCGTGCAGATAGAGTGGGTGACACCCTCGAAGTAGTCGCTCTGTCCGTGGGCAAAGTCATACATCGGGTAGGCGTGCCACTTGGTGCCAGTGCGGTGGTGCGGCGTGTGTATGATGCGGTACATCACCGGGTCGCGGAAGTGCATATTGGGGTTGGCCATGTCGAGCTTAGCCCTGAGCACCATGCTTCCCTCCACAGCCTCGGGTGTGTTCATCTTGGCAAACAGCTCCAGGTTTTCCTCCACGGGGCGGTCGCGGTATGGGCTTGCCACTCCCGGAGTTGTCGGTGTTCCCTTTTGCTGTGCTATCTGTTCCGAGGTTTGCTCGTCGATGTATGCCATACCTTTCTTTATCATCCACACCGCGAAGTCCCACAGTTGCTGGAAGTAGTCGGAGGCATAATACACGTTGCCCCACTTGAATCCCAGCCACTGTATGTCGTTGAGTATGGAGTCAACATATTCAGTGTCTTCCTTTGATGGGTTTGTGTCATCGAATCTCAGGTTGCAGACACCGCCATATCTCTCAGCCACGCCGAAGTCCATGCAGATGGCCTTTGCGTGTCCGATGTGGATGTAACCGTTGGGTTCCGGGGGAAAGCGGGTCTGTATTCTGCCACCATTCTTACCCTCGGCAAGGTCTGCTTCGACCATTTGTTCCACGAAGCTCAAACTTTTCTTCTCTTCGTTTTCCTCGTTTCTTTTTTCTACCATAATATTTATCCTTAAATGATTTGGCTGCAAAGATAAGTAATTTTATCGACACGACCAAACAAAAACCACATTTTTTTATATAAGCCACTGATTTTATTGTCTTGGGATAATTGCTATGCTTCGCTCGTCTCCGTGTGCGGTGTTTTGTTCATATTCCATATTATTGTTAAATTAGTGTTAAATCCGAAACAAATGCCATAGACCAGCGTCGCCTCGACCACATCGAGGGAGATTGCCATTGGTGGTACATACTTAATACTTGTCCTGTGCTCGAACACAGATGCAAGCGGGATTCCCGGATTAAGATTATTTACCATTTGCCTATCTGTAAAATACATATTTTCACAAAAAAGATGGTTAATGAATAACAAAAGAGTGGAAATGACATGTATTCTGCATAGCTGCATTAGAGAAAACTATACCATCCATCTTAATTATGCCATTTGCCTTATGGGCATGACCAAATAGATGAAGTTGAGGTTTTACTTGAAATACTCTTGTTCTCAACGGAGCATTGCCCCAATGCGTACCATCTGATTCATCGAGAATCATCACTGGCGGTTCGTGAGTAATAAGAACATCGACACCGTTAGGTATCAAATCTTCTGCGTGATTGAATGCCAAACCGTAGAATTTCACACCATCAATCACGCATTCCTTATCTTGAAGGAAATGGACATTATCGGGCAAGTCCTCTATATCGTTGGCATCCCAGAGGCAAATGTCGTGATTGCCTATTACAAATACCTTATGCCTGTAGGGCAACTCCATATACCAATTTAGGAAGTCGAGCACCTCGCCCTCCTCACCGTTATTGCTGATGTCACCGCTATGAACGATGACATCAGCCTCTGGTAAGTCATGAAGTTGACGGTGCAGTCCGTGAGTGTCGGAGATATGTATGATTTTCATCTTTATTGTTAGGATTTTTTTAAGTAGTATTGACTGACCATCATGAAGCCTCACAATATTCCATTCGTCGCAAAACAGTTCTGCAAACTTGTCGGGTTTGTCCGTATGAATGGGAATGATGGCCTTCGGCTGAAGATGGCGGAATATCTCACGCAGGCTTTTCATATCGCAATGCCCACTGGTATGCAGATATTCATACTCACTCCCTAACGCCTTTGCCAACTCCTTATTATAGGCCCCAGACTTTTCGTCAACATACCCTTTCCACATGGAAAGATATTTCTTTTTCTCTCCAGGAAGCTCCTCGATGAGTTTGTCAAACTTTTTATTGGCACGCGCTATCAACACATAGCCTCT
>JALERP010000192.1 GCA_022764085.1 Prevotella sp. | reverse complement strand
TGATAGTTATTTACTTTGCACATGTAAATACAAGATTAAATAATTATTGGTAACATTCAAAAATTTAAAAATCAAATTATGAAAAAGCAATTATTTTTACTGCTAACCATTGTGGTAGCAACATTCGCATTCGTCTCATGCAGCAATGACGATGATGACAATCAGTATGAATCAGCCATTGTAGGCACATGGAAGATTACTGAAGTTAAAACAAGCCAGTCGGGTACATACATTAGCTGGCCATTCAAGGCCACCTATGCCTCATTCAAGTCTGACGGCACTTATTACGGTTCCGGTTATTTCGGGGCGGGGAGTGGCACATGGTCAGTCAAGGGCAACACAGTGAATACCTATGTTGGTGGAGAGTTGTATGCCTCGTATGAGATTATTTCAGTAACATCAACGACATCTGAGTTGAAGATGTCAATGGATGGCGAATCTATATGGATAAAATGCAAGAAGGAGTAATAACTCCATGAATATACGAAAATAAAGGATGACAGGGCTAATTTCCTTGCCATCCTTTTATGTTTTTATGAAAACGGGCAGATTCTCCTGATTCAACTGATGATGATTCTTCCAATTGGCCAATCGTTGGTTAGCCAATTATTGCTTCCTTCGGCAAAAGCCAATATATATAGGAACAAGGACATTAAGTTTGATGTGGTAATATAAAATATCTAATGATATTTGAAGTTTTTTGAGTTTTTATTTGTATATCTCGGATATAATACTTATTTTTGCAGTTAGTTGAAGATAAAAAAATTGGCATATATGACAGAACAGAAATTACATGATGGGCTGAAACGAATAGCTGAAGCCCAGGAAGCCGCAATGAGGCAATGCAGAATAATGGTGGCTGGATTCAAGGCCACTGGCGAGCAGGACATCCGTTATATGGATGGCTTTATGGATGGACTATTGGATTTTATGGACCAAGGATCTGATACGGAACAGCTCTATAGGGAGTATCTTGCATACATATCTTCATTCAATCCTGAAGAAGGCAAAAGACGATTCCTTGACTTGGAGGACTCACTGGGTTATTGGACTCCGGCAGTGATAGCCGCTGGCATGGTGGCACGCGAGGTTCATCAAGGACAAACGGATAAGGGAGGCAATGATTATTTCGAGTCACATCTCCTGCCAGTTGCTCAAAGCGGATTTACATGGAAAGAGAAAATCGTTGGTTTCCTTCATGACGCTATCGAAGATACTGATTATACGACAGAGACCCTATTCATAAAAATTGAAGACACTCTACGTAAACTTTCTACAAGTGAAGATGAAGAGTGGAAAGAAGAGTTTGGTATAATGCCATTTCCTGGCGATAGCATATACTTCCCCTCAGAGGATGATTGGAAAGAGATTGGAGATGCCTTGGCGTTTTTGAACCACCATACTGCTCCCAATCGGGAAGAGTATATAAAGAGATTTGGTGAGAATCAACTGGCATTGAAGGTAAAATTGAATGACATGAGAAATAATATGGACATCAGTCGCATCCCTTCACCTACCCCGAAAGATTACGAGCGACTCGAAAGATACAAGTCGGAATACAAAGTCTTGTTGGACATGCTACCTCCGATAGACTTTTCAAAACTCTCAGGACAAGAGGAATGAGATTCGCAAGCATGATAATATATAATAAGGTAAAAACAATATCGAACCTCTTTCAAAGGTGGTACGGATTTAAATCGATGACAATAAATTAGGAATAGTATAAATCAAAACAGATGTCAAAGAAAAGAGAAATACGAAAGAGTGGGCTTTATGTCATGATGAGAATAATACCAAGTAGTCTTATGTTCTCGAATAGATATAAAAAAGGATGCCCATCAGCCTTTAGCGAGTAGGCGCATATATTCCTCGTAGGATATATGCCGACCTCCCATAGATTTCAGATGTGCAGTCTCGAATTGACAGTCGATAAAGGCTCCGCCGATTTTCTCGAGCGCACGAGCCAGATGAATCAATGCCAACTTGGAGGCGCTGGGCACTAATGAAAACATGCTCTCGCCAAAGAAGGCATTGCGGACGGCAACTCCATATAAGCCTCCTACGAGCTTTAAGTCTTTCTCTCCGGAAGATGTGCCCTCAGTCTCCCAAACCTCAACACTGGCGGCATAACCGAGACGGTGCAATTCGGTGTAGGCCTTTATCATGTCATGACCCAACCATGCCCCGAACTCATTATTGCGCCCGTCGGCAGTGGAGCAGCCGCGAATAACTCCCCTGAAATCCTTGTTGAAGGTTACGGTATATTTCCCTTGGCGCATCAACTGCTTCATGGAGTGGCTGACGTGAATCTCCTTGGGAAATATCACAAAACGGTCTAACGGACAATACCAATAGGGTTCGTTACACTCTTTGAATGAGAACCATGGGAAAAAGCCGTTGCTATATGCCAACAGCAGACGGTTGACGGATAAATCACCGCCAACCGCTATAAGTCCGTCTTCCTCCCCTAAGTGTGGATCGGGAAACCATAAGTCTTCATCCAATTGATAAACTGCCATCTTTTATTACAATTGTTATTTCACCACCATTTTTCAAACTTCCGAACAGTATTTCGCGCATGAGCAATGGTTTGAGCTTTTGGGCAATGACACGGTCCATCTCGCGCGCCCCGTATTCGGGGGTGAAGCCTTCTTTCATGAGATATTCGAAAGCGTCGGAGTGGAGATTCATCTTCACTTGCCTTGTCGACAGTTTGGAATCCAACTCCCGCAATTTCTTTTGTAATATCAGGGTTGCCATCCGTTTGTCCATATCATGGAATACCACCGTTCCCGACAGACGGTTGAGAAACTCCGGTTTGAAAGTCTTCTTCACCTGTTTCATCATAGCCTCGCCGCGGCTTACTGTGCCGTTGAATCCTATGGAAGCTTGCGAGGCATACTGTGCCCCTGCATTCGAGGTCATTATCAGCACCACATTCCTGAAATCGGACTGACGACCCTTGTTGTCGGTGAGCCGGGCATAGTCCATCACCTGAAGCAGGATGTTGTAGATGTCCTGATGTGCCTTCTCAATCTCGTCGAGAAGCAAGACGCAGTTGGGAGACTTGCGTATGGCGTCGGTCAGCAGTCCGCCGTCCTCATATCCGACATATCCCGCAGGCGAACCAATCAGTTTGGCAACAGTATGTTTCTCTGTGTATTCGCTCATGTCGAAACGTGTGAGGGGGATGCCGAGTTCTTTCGACAATACGCGTGCCACCTCTGTCTTGCCAACACCCGTGGGACCCACGAAAAGCAAGGAAGCCAAGGGCTTGTTGTCGTCGAGCAGGCCTGCCCTCGACATCTGCACCGACTCAACCACCTGACGGATGGCTTCGTCTTGTCCGTAGATCTGCGAAAGCATGCGGTCGGCAAGACTCTCCAATTGTCTGTAGTCATCGTCCTCAGCCTCCGAGAGGGCATCCACCTTGCATGTCTTCGACAATACATCGGCTATTTCCTTTTTGCCGATGGTCTTGACGTTTTCCTCTATTTCCATCGCCGCACCTGCCTCGTCGATGAGGTCGATGGCCTTGTCGGGCAGGAACCGGTCGTTGATGTGCCTTGCGCTTGCCTCTACTGCAAACGAGATGGCATCGTCGGTATATACCACACCGTGAAACTTTTCGTATCTGGGTTTCAACTGCATGATGGTATTCTTTGCCTCGTCGAGAGAGGGTTCGGGTATGTCAATCTGCTGGAAGCGACGTATAAGTCCCTTGGAGCGTGAGAAATGGCGGTTGTATTCCTCGTATGTTGTGGAGCCGATGAACCGTATCTTGCCGGATTCAAGATATGGCTTGAGCATATTCGAGGCATCCATCGCCCCGTCGTTAGTGGCACCTGCCCCTACAAGCGTGTGTATCTCGTCGATATACACAATGTTGTTGTCGCCTTCTTCCTGCACACCGTCCATTATCTGCTTTATGCGATTCTCAAAGTCGCCGCGGTATTGTGTGCCTGCAAGCAGGGTGCCCATGTCCAACTGGTAGATCTTGCTGCCTTGCAACCTCTTGGGAACCCTGTTTTCCTCGATGAGGCGGGTCAATCCCCATACAAGGGCAGTCTTGCCCACGCCTGGTTCACCCACATGCAGCGGATTGTTCTTGTCGCAGCGACAGAGCACCTGGATGGTGCGTTTCAGTTCTTTGTCTCTTCCTATGACAGGATTATGCCTCAGATAATTGTCGTTCATGCAAGTGACGAGCCGCTTCCATGCCTTATTTTCAGTCTTAGCCTCATTGTCATCATTTTCGTCGAACATCATATCATCATATTCGCAGTAGTCAATCAAGTCGCTTATGAAATACTGTTCTTTATCTCCCAGACACTCTTTTAGCATGTAGGTTGCCCAAGAATCTTTAAGTTCCAGCAGTCCTTTCACCAAGTGGGGTATGTCTATTGATTCGGCTTCGCTAAGCTTAACATTATTAACGGCACTGGCTATGACCATATTCATCTGTATGGATAATTCCGGTTGGTAGTCAATCTCAATAGGTACCATTTCTATGCCTTCAAGATAATTTTCAATCTTGTTGGCAAAAGAGAGAATACTGCAATATGGGTTCAATGCAGAATTGAAGTTGGAGTTTTCGGTCAATGCCAAAAGCAAATGCTCAGGCATAACAAATTCATTCCTGTAATTCTTGCAATATAAAAACGCCGATTTCATCACGCGTTCCACTCTTTCTGTCTGCTTTATTTCTGCCATGTCTATTCTTCTTCTGGTTCAACAGTCAGTCGCAATGGAAAGCCTTGCGCACGAGCCATATTTATGGCCTTGTTGGCTTTCGACACTGCGATGTCGTATGTATATATTCCCACCACGGCCTTGTTTGCGTGATGCACTTGCAGCATTAGCGTTTCGGCCTTCTCGTTACTGAAAAAGAAAACCGTCTTTAGCACCTCCACCACAAATTCCATTGTGGTAAAGTCGTCGTTGTGGATTATAACCTTATATCGGCGCGGTTCCTTCAGGTCATTCTTCTGTCGCTCTCTGACATGAGATTGTTCTTGTGGCATATTCGTATGTTTTATTGTATTTGAAAAGAGGTAACCCCAATAAGGGATTACCGCTTATGACATATATATAATAAAGTAGATATACCTTATTATATATAATGAGGGAATAGGTATTCCTATTTCTTCAGCTCCTTGATGGCATCACGTATTTCAGTGAGCAGAACCTCTTCCTTGGATGGTGCGGGAGGAGCAACGGGTTTCTTTTCTTCTTCCTTCTTCTTTTTCTTTGCCAACTTGTTGATGCCCTTGACGAGCATGAAGACGCAAAATGCGATGATAGTGAAGTCGATGATGGTCTGGATGAATGCACCGTAGTTGATGGTTGCGGCAGCCAGTTCCTCACCTGCTATTTTCACTGTCGGAAGCTCGAATTTGAGGTCGGAGAAGTTGACACCGCCTATAATCCATCCGATAGGAGGCATGATGATGTCATTGACGATAGAAGTGACGATTTTACCGAAAGCGCCACCGATAATAACACCGACAGCCATGTCAACAGCATTGCCTTTTACAGCAAATTCCTTGAATTCGTTGATAAATTTACCCATTGTTTTGATTTTTTATATTAATTAATACTACTTTTTGGTGCAAAATTAAAAAAAAATTGTAACTTTGCGCCCGAATAGAAGAAAAAGTGCATAAAAAGCACGAAAATCTTTAGAAAAAGCGATTTTATTAACCCTTTTAATAAAAATAAAGTAGTAAAATGATTAAGATTGGTATTAACGGATTTGGTCGTATCGGCCGTTTCGTATTTCGCGCAGCTCAGACTCGCGACGACATTCAGGTAGTAGGAATCAATGACCTTTGCCCAGTAGATTACTTGGCTTACATGCTGAAGTATGACACTATGCACGGTGCATTCGAGGGAACAATCGAGGCAGACGTAGAGAACAGCCAGCTGATTGTTAACGGACAGAAGATTCGCGTTACTGCAGAGCGCAACCCTGCTGACTTGAAGTGGAACGAGGTTGAGGCAGAGTACGTAGTTGAGTCAACAGGTCTCTTCCTGACTCAGGAGAAGGCTCAGGCTCACATCGAGGCCGGTGCTAAGTACGTTGTGATGTCTGCTCCTTCTAAGGATGCTACTCCTATGTTCGTATGTGGTGTTAACTTCGACAAGTATGTGAAGGGCACTCAGTTCGTTTCTAACGCATCTTGTACAACAAACTGTCTGGCTCCTATCGCCAAGGTTCTGAACGACAAGTTCGGTATCACTGACGGTTTGATGACAACTGTTCACTCTACAACTGCTACACAGAAGACTGTTGACGGACCTTCTATGAAGGACTGGCGCGGTGGTCGTGCTGCTTCTGGCAACATCATCCCGTCTTCAACAGGTGCTGCTAAGGCTGTAGGTAAGGTTATTCCTGAGCTCAACGGCAAGCTCACTGGTATGTCAATGCGTGTTCCTACTCTTGACGTATCTGTTGTTGACTTGACTGTAAACCTCGCTAAGCCTGCTAAGTACGAGGAGATTTGCGCTGCCATGAAGGAAGCTTCAGAGGGCGAGCTGAAGGGTGTTCTGGGTTACACTGAGGATGCTGTCGTTTCTTCTGACTTCCTCGGCGACACTCGCACTTCTATCTTCGACGCTAAGGCTGGTATCGCTCTTACCGATACATTCGTAAAGGTTGTATCTTGGTATGACAACGAGATCGGTTACTCTAACAAGGTGCTCGAG
>JALERP010000166.1 GCA_022764085.1 Prevotella sp. | reverse complement strand
AGCCGCTCGCCCCATTCCTTGAGATTAACATTACTTGCGTCGGGAAATTTCACAAAACATTCATCTATGCTATATCTAAAATACGAGGGAGCCTCACTCCGTATGATATCCACCACCCTACCCGTCATCTCGCCATACAGTTCGTAGTTTGACGAGAACACGGCAATCTTCTTACCGGGAAACATCTGCTCCAACTGAAAGTATGGTGTTCCCGCCTTTATGCCCATAGCCTTTGCCTCATTGCTACGTGCCACCACGCAACCGTCGTTGTTGCTAAGCACAACAACGGGTTTTCCCTCCAGATCAGGACGGAAAACTCGTTCGCACGACACGTAGCAATTGTCGCAGTCTATGATACCATACATCGTCATCTTCTCTGTGTCGAATTTAAAATTTCTCGAACGTGCGTATGAGATGCACCACCACTCCCCACACTTCGAAGTTATCCCCCGCCTCAACGCGGAACACTGGGTAGTTCTTGTTGGCAGGGCGCAGTTCCACATACCCCTCACTCTTATGCGTGAGGTCAAGGTATTTCATCGTGAACTCCCCATTCCAGAAAGCCACGACAATCGAACCGTCATGAGCCTGCACAGCCCTGTCGATTATCACCTTGTCGCCATCAAAGATTCCGGCATCCTTCATCGAGTCGCCCGTGACATCGCCATAGAATGATGCCTCGGGATGGCGTATATAATCGCGGTTGAAATCGAGTCGTTCATGCTTATAGTCGTCCGCCGGCGACGGGAATCCCGCCACCACCGCCGCGTGCTCCAGTTCGAGTTTCGAGGAGAAATCTCCCCCCATAATCTTTATGTTTCCCATATAATCGCTACTGATTCCATAATCAAAACTGGCTGCAAAAATACAACAAAATTACCATTTCTCCAAACTTTTGCGGAGAAAAAAGGCCCTATTCTCCGCAAATCTGCGGAGAATAGGGCAAAGTATTAACTAAATCCCAATAAAGATAGTTATTGAGATGAAATATGATATCACTTTATAAGTTCATTCCATTTCGGGGGATTTACTCCGAGGAGATGTTTGACGAAGAAGTCATAGCGCTTGTGCTCGCCGAAGGACTCGCCCATGGTGTGATGAACTCCAGGGAGCATGACAAGCTCGAAGTCCTTGTTTGCTTTTATCAGGGCATTCACCACTTGGTATGTGCTCGACGGATCGACATTGTCATCCATCTCACCTACCACCAGCATAAGGGGACGCTCGAGCTTGTGGGCATTCTCCACATTGCTGCACTCCACGTAACTGGAGTCGATAGGATAACTCATCCATTGCTCATTCCACCAAATCTTGTCCATACGGTTGTCATGACATCCGCAACTACTGTAGGCTGCCTTGTAGAAATCACCATGGAGCAATACCGCCGTGGTGCTCTCCTGTCCACCGGCTGAAGCTCCGAAGATACCTACGCGCCCGGCATCCATATATGGATATATATCGGCGGCGGCCTTTATCCATAGCTTGCGGTCGGGGAATCCGGCATCCTTGAGGTTCTTGTAGCATACTTCCTCAAACTGCTTGCCTCGCCACGATGTGCCCATGGCATCCAGTTGTACAACGATGAAACCTAATTCTGCCAGCGAGGTCATATTCCAGTTGTAGGGGATGAAACTCTTGGGAGTATAGGCACTGCCGGGGCCGGCATAGATATATTCAATTACGGGATATTTCCTGTTGGGGTCGAAGTTTGTGGGTCGCTGAATGATACCCCACATGTCTGTCACTCCGTCGCGTCCCTTGGCCACAAACACTTCGGGAGCTACCCATCCGTGCTTCTCCAGTCGGGATATGTCGGAAGTCTCAAGAGTGCGCACCAATGAACCGTCGCTTACATTGCGCAGAACGGTGACTGGAGCCGTGGCAACAGTGGAATAGGTATCCACGAGATAACGGCGGTCGTAGCTGTAGATGGCATTGTGATTACCCGGCTCAGGAGTGAGTTCCACGAGATTCTTGCCGTCGATACCGATCTTATAATAATGTACATGATAGGGGTCCTCGCCGCTATTCCTGCCCGAAGCGGAGAAATATATAGTGCCTTCCTTCTCATCCACATACTGAATATCCCTTACACACCATGGTCCCTTGGTAATCTGACGAATCACCTTGGATGTCTTCACGTCGTAGAGATAAAGATGATTCCAGTTGTCGCGCTCGCTGAGCCATAGCAGTTGCTTGCCATCGTTGATGAACTGTCGCCACAGTCGGGTGTAGTTGACGAAGGTGCTTGCCTTCTCCTCAACCACTGTGCGCAGTTGGCCTGTGGCTGCGTCCATCGCCAAAAGCTGGTAGAGATGATGCCCGCGCTGGTTGTACTCCATTGTCACATACTTGCTGTCGGGGCTCCACTGCAGCCACTCCAAGTCATACTGGTTGCCGATAAGCGAAGCGTCAGCCTCAACAGCCTTACCCGTAGCCACCTCGATGATGACAGGATAATGCTGCGGCAGTTCATCTCCCGGTTTGGCATATTCCTGCTTATGTAGCTTTGGCTGCAACTGGTCGGAGGGCGACGACTCCACGTAATAGACATAGCGTTTCTCCACAGGGCGACGCTTGCACACGAGGATATACTTGCCGTCAGGACTCCACTGTATGCGGTTGGAGTAATACTTGCCGATAGTGCCGTCCTGAGTGAGACGGCGGGTATTGGAATAGGGTTCGTCGGTGTTGTGAATAACCACGTTGTATTCCTCGATAAAGGCATCCTGCTTGCCGTCGGGCGAAACAACGGGACGCGGGTCGTTCTCCTCATCCACCTCCATCCAGTGACGCTCACGCTGCGGTTTGAAGTGTGGTTTTCGGGCCGGTCGTGGTTTTATGCCGAGAGCCTTGTCCATTTCCTCCCTGGAGTTGAAGATGGACGACGCAGCCTTGTCGGCATCATATACGACATATTGCTTGCCTTGTGGCGTTGAAATCTGATAGTGAAGGACATGTGACGAGTCGCGCCATGCGATGTTGCGTGCCCAGTTAAAAACAGAGTCCGCACTGAAGGTGGTCTTCAGTGCGTAGGCTCTGTTATAGTCTTCTACTGTTCCTTGTGCCGCTGCTGAAGCAGCAGAGAACATTAAAGCTATTGATAATATTTGAGTTTTCATATTTTTTTATATTTTGGGAAGTTAAGGAGTTAAGGAGTTAAGGAGTTAAGCCATTAGTTTTAAACACAGGGTATTTCCGTTTGTTTGAGCATAGAGTATGAGCACAAATACATTTGGCTTAACTCCTTAACTCCTTAACTCCTTTAACTTCCCCATCTATTAAAAGTCAAATCACCTGTTTATCTCCTTGCGGAGTTTCTCCTCCGCAGTCTTTATCATATCGTGGGTGCCACTGCCGTCGGTGACGTATTTCACCACCATCTGGGCGTATTCTACCGCCTCGCGCAATGACTGCGACGAGGTGGAATCGACCTTGCCTGCCCTGCGGAGCAAACCACTCAGCGGGCGGAGGTCTTCAACCTCAGCCAAATTGCCAGGCCGCATTGTGTTGACTGCCTTGTTGAGAATGGCGGTAGCGCTGTTCACCTTCTTCTGAGTGATTCCCTCTGTACTGTTGTTTACCATACGGGCATCCTCAAGAGCCTTCATCATACGGTAGAATCCGTGCGGCGCCCACTTGTCGCGCTCCTTCATACGTTCCTCTGCCATGGCGATAAGAGACACTAACTGACTCTTGTCTATTTGAGTGATGTCCACATTGGCAGTGGAATGGGCGGCATCGGTGTGGTTGATGCGATAGTAGTGAGTTGAGTGGGTGTTGCGGAAATAGTCGGGCAGGAAGGTCTGTCCTGCCACGGTGAGTGTGTAGAGATTTCCATCCTTGCCCTCGGCAGAGCCATTAGGCCTGTTTGCCTTGATATTGTCTAAGTGCGAGTCGATGTCGAGAGTGGCATCGTCCCATGTGATGGCATCGGTGCCTGTCATTGCCAACGGTCCATACATCAGTGTACCCACCCATGCGTCGTCGAGAGGAGTGCCGCAAGCACTTGCCACCTCAGCAGAGAGTTTGTCGGGACCATAGTTGATATGCTTGGTGAACGGCATGTCGATTTCCACGATGTCGCCTTTCTTCCATTTACGCTCAACACGCACATATCCGTCAGATCCTCCAAGCTCACCGAGGGGGGATGATAATAAAGCCCCCCCAAGCCCCCCGAGGGGGGATGATAATAGTTTGCCGTTGACTTTTACCTTGAAGCCGGCAGTTGCCCAGTAGGGGATGCGGAGATGCATGGTGAACTTGGCCTTGCCTTCTGCTATTCTTATCTTTGTGGATTCGGCTGGCCAAAGGCAATCCTGTACAATTTTTATACCCTTGTCTTTCCAATTCAACTCGGTAGGCAAATAGAGTGCCACATACAAGTCTTTGTCAGAGGCGAAATACGCCGCCTCGTGATACTTGGTGTGGTTTTCCGAACCGGTTCCTCCGCAGCACGTAGCCTGCGGTGTCTCGTTGCCGAATGGTTTGGTGGCATTGAGTCCTACGGCATACTGATAGCAAGTCTGATAATGCTCGGGATTGAGCGAACCTACAATCTGGTTATACAGAGTACGCTCGTAGTAATCCATATATCGTGGGTCGTCGGGGTTATAGCAGTTGAGGTCACGTGTCAGTTTGAGCAGGTTGTATGCGCAGCAAGTCTCATTGATGTCGGGATTACTCTCTGCCTCCCCCTCCTGCATACCGTTGGTTGCCATGCTCAGCACCTGGGTATATGGCTGTCGGAACATCTCCACATTGCCTACGCCACCAGGGGCATATACATAGCGTCCCTGGAGCAGTGTCCAGAAGTTCTCGGCAAGATTATAGTAATAAGGATTACCGTTGCTCCTGTAACTGCGCAAGGCCCCGACAATCATCGGGATGTGCTGGTTGGCATGACGCGAGCGTATATCGTCGATGTTCCTCGACAATGGGTCGAAGAACTTTGGGGCGTCGAAGCAGTTGGATGCTTCGATGAGCTTGGTTTTCTCAGCCTTGTCGTCCACCATCTCCGCCAGACGGGCAAGCGACTCGCTGATGCCTCCCACCTCGCCTGCGATATACATATCCCACATCTCGTAGCGGTTGCCAGGACGCTCGCGTCGTTCCTGCTGTGTTCCGTCCTTCTTGACGTAAGTGCGGTAGTGCATGCGGTTCCACACCCACAGTCCCATATCCTTGGCTATGAGCAGTGCCTTGTCGGCGATACTCTTGTCATCGAAATATGTAGCAATGTCGATAAGACCTGCAAGTTGCTTGTGAACAGAGTAATACGGAGCCCACACGCCCTCGGTGTTATTATATGGGGCATATTTCTCGATGAGGGCGCAGTGCTGTGCGGGAATGGCGTTAAGATAACCATATCCATAGCGGGCGCAGTCTTTCTTGTAGATGTCGAAAGCATCCCATGTGCCCTTCATCTCGCGCAGTTCATCCTCGGGTGCAAAGTCACGTGCCTCACGGTAACGTCCGAGGGCATTGTCATATACGAAGGTGCGCTCCTGGCACTCGCGCAACTCGTTGACCATACGCACGATGTTCTTCCTCAGTATGTCCTTCTGCACAGGGTCGGTTGCCACTGCGTATGCCTGGGCAATAGCCGACATATAGTGGCCGGAACCGTGTCCCTTGAGCTTGCAGTCGGGAGCGTCCCAACCATCACTGCGTGTATAACCTTCGGTTGACATCCCGTAGGTGTCGCGGTAATTGTATAACTGTTGCGTGACGTCCCAACGGCATATCTCGGCAATAGCCTCGTCGCGGTTCCACGTCAGTCGGTTGTTGCCCGTGAGCTTCACGTCGCCCAATGGGAATGTGTGAACCTTCGGGGTCTTTGGAGTGTTGTATGTTCCCTTCACTACATTCACGTCAGCCTTGACGGGGAAACCATTGTCGGTGGTCTCGTCACCAATGACATAACCGCTCACCTGATAGCTGCTGCCAGCCGGATGCTTGGTCACGTCGGCTGCGGCAGTCTCCTCGGATAGTGCGGAATTGTTCCACTTCACTTGACGGTATTCAGCATAACCGTCGGAATATGTCACCCATGCCAAATAAGGCAGTCTCGGCGAGGTGCCAGCAGGACACTCCACCGTAATCTGCCTAACTGAAGATATGGTGCGCGGCGGGGCGGCTGACACCAAGAAGGCGCAACCCACCACACCGATGATTGTCTTTATCAGCTTAGAACTCATAATTCACTTATTTTACCATTATTTTCTTGTGGTTCATTATATAGATACCCGGGGACAGACAGTCGGCATCCTTGCCTGACACCTCAATGCCATTAATACCGAAGACCCGATGCACGGTTGGCAAGTGCTGTGAACGTGGTGGTACGGTTGTGCCAGCGGGAGCTGTCTGCAACGGTATCACATTGAAGCCTGTGCTCTGCGGACAACTTGCAAGAGCCACCTGATAGTTGCCGTCCGCAAGTTTCGAGCAGCGATATTCAAACTGTCCGATATACGGGGTGCGGTATGGCTCACACGCGTCAAGGTCTCTTAAACTCTGTGGTTAAAATTTACTTTACGCTCCACTCAAACACTCCGGCGGAATTATCTTCCGGCAAGTCTATCTCCATTTTCACGGCAGTAGTCTTCACGGGGTCGAAGTTCACGGTGCAGGCACTGCCCTTGATTGACGGATACTTGTCGGCACCGCTCACTGGCTTCCACTCGCCGTTGTTGTCCTTGTAGTACATACGCCATGCCTTAGGTATGCGGCATCCGCCCCAAGGACCGTCATCAAACCAATATACCGTAGCACTCTGCACTGTAGAAGCCTGCGGGAACTCGTATGCAATCCACTCCGTGCAGTTGTTCTTAGGCCACCAGTGATAGTAAGGCATAGAGCGGTCGTTGCCGTCCTTCGGGACGAGGCGGTCGTTGATAGAAGAGAGTGCGCCTGTTTTTGTTGATGCCGTTATCTTGCTCAATGAGGCGAGAGTAGCCGGCTTCGACGGGCGTGATGCGTTCAAGTCCTGAGCCTGCCATACGCGCATCTTGCCGCTTCCGCGATGACACCATGCGTAATATGGTATAAGGGTCATTCGCACATCCTTGGTGGTGAGGCGTCCGCCCTTGTCGAAGCTCAGTATCTGTGCGTCGGTCTTTATCACCTTTATATAATAGTCAGCCACTTTGGTGTCCTTGGCGTGCAATGTGCCGTCCTCAACCACCATCTTCGGTTCCTGGTTAATCAGTGCTCCCATAAGGTCGAAGTCGTTGTCGGGCCACTCTGCACAATATACCACCGGTCCGCGCTCTATAGCCACAAATCCACGGTCGGCCTCCACCTTGCCATTGGCACGCACCGTGCGAGGCTCCATGTCGAAGTGCACGCGCACCACGTCACCCTTCTTCCACTTGCGGTCGATGGTGAAGTAGCCGTCAGCAGTGAGTTTGCCCTCCACCTTCACTCCGTTAACCTCGATGCTGTATTGCGGACGGAGGTTGTCGCTGTATTCATACAAGTCGCTTGGCACTACCTGGTTGCGCACCCATCCGGGTATTCTCACCTTCATAGCCCACTGACCAGCCTTGCTTGCGGCAACCTTAATGGCAATGTCGCCATTCCATGGGTATTCCGTGGTCTGCTCTATGGTCACTTTCTTACCGTTTACATCCAATGTGGAGCTATTGCTCATAAAAAGGTTCACATACACGTTCTTGTCCTTCACCGCATAGACATATCCCGGCAGCGAGGGGATGAAACGGGCTATGTTCGACGGACAGCATGCACAGCCAAACCAAGGCTGACGCTGATGCTGACCCATTGACTCAAGTGGATTGGGATAGAAGAACCCGCCACCGTCGAGCGACACTCCCGATATAAGTCCGTTATACAGAGAGCGTTCTAATACGTCGTAGTATTTCGACTCGCCGTGAAGCAGGAACAAACGATAGTTTACATACACATTACCTATGGCAGCGCATGTCTCGCAATAAGCCGACATGTTGGGCAACTCGTAGTTCTTGCCGAAAGCCTCGCCAGACGCCGTCGAGCCGATACCTCCGGTGATGTACATCTTCTTGCTCACGATGTTGTCCCAAATGCGGTCGATGGCCTCGATATATGACTTGTCGCCCGTGAGAGCTGCCACATCAGCCATACCGGCATACATATATGCGGCACGCACTGCATGTCCCACAGCCTCGTCCTGCTCAAGCACCGGCTTGTGGCTCTGACTGTATTCGCTCTTGAACTGAGTCTTTCCGCGATAGTCGAGCAGGAACTTCGCCTCGTCCAAGTATTTCTTCTCGCCCGTGAGCACATACAGTTTGCACAGAGCCATCTCTGCAATCTGGTGTCCCGGCACCACGCAAGCCTGTCCAGCCTTCGGTCCCACCTCGTGGCATACACAGTCGGCATATCGGCATGCAATGTCGAGGAACTTCCTTGAGCCGGTGGCCTGATAGTGAGCCACTGCACCCTCCACCATGTGTCCTAAGTTATACAGCTCATGGCTGAGGTCTTCCTCCTTCGACCATCTCTTGTCGCCCGCCCACTCATGCGGATGCTTTGGGTTCATTGTGCGCGATGTATAAAGGTATCCGTCCGGCTCCTGCGCCTTGGCCACTATGTCGAGTACACTGTCAATATACTGCACGAGGCGCTTGTCGCTGTAAGTCTGCAGCGAGTAGCTTGCGCCCTCGATGGTCTTATACACGTCGGTGTCGTCAAACGACAAACCTCCCACCTTGTAAGACTCGCTTGGATTAGCAGCCTTCTCAAAGTTGGTGTATCTTCCGGTCTCCTCGCACTTGCTGAAGGCGAGGGGTATGGTCACGTCGCGGCTTGCCTTGAGACGCTGTCCCCAGAACGAGTCAGTAACCTTCACCTTTGTAAACTCCACGGGAGTGATGGGATAGCCGTGGCCATCCTTCTTCTGCGCACTGGCTGGCATCAGTATGGCAGCCATGATAGTAGTGATAACGAGTTTCTTCATTACTTATTATTATAGTTATTATTATTATTTCTATAGATTGCTTGCTTTGTTTGGCAAAATCGCTTGCAAAGATACGACTTTTTCCCAAAATATTATGTTAATATAGTCCCAATCAATGCAAAAAACGTCTCATTTTGCCACTTTTATTGCTCCATAATTGAAAATATTCCTCCAAAAGGAGTGAGTTTTTCGGATTTTATTGCTATCTTTGCCATGTCATATCAGAGTTTTGCTTGTTTTTTTTGCAACACTAAGATAAGTGAAATTTCTGACATGACAAAATCCTGAGCAACTTTTTGTTGCTCAGGTGCTTAAATAAATAAACAATTGTTACTTCTGGTCGAGGAACTCTCTTGCCATTCGCGTAAGTTCATCTGTATCGATCGCCTCCAAAATTACTTCCTCTGGCTCCAAATCGAGCAAGAACTGCATATAGGTGGGGAGAGTCAGCAGGTCGCCATCACGCCCAACGTTATAATCTCCAAACTTGATGAAGTGCTTAATGCCGTATTTCTCTGGATGTTTCCTGATGGTAGAGAAACTTTTTGCCTGGGCACTTTTTGCTTTCACCTCAACTGGAACACACTCGCCTTTATAACGGATAAGGAAATCCAGCTCCAAGCCAGAATCTTTTTGGAAATAGTATAAACTCTGTCCCTTTTTAATAAGTGTATCTGCCATCAAGTTTTCAAAGATTGCTCCTTTGAATCCTCCCAAATTGCCTTGAAGAATGTCCGCTCTTGTCGTACCTCCAAGCATGGCAACCAACATGCCAATGTCAGCAGTATAGACTTTGAACACGTTGTCTATGGCATTACCCTCCAACGGAAGCCCAGTAATGTTGGAGTTATAGCAACGACGTATGATGTCTGCATCTTCTAACCATTGAAGGGAGTCTTTGTAATACACACCACGTCCGCCGCTTTCCACTTTGGACCACTGGTATTTCTTATTCTCTTTGGCCAATTGCTTTGGAACCGCATTAAAACAGGCCCGAATGTGAGGTTTGTCCTTGTCATCGGCATATTTCACCATGTCTGAACGATATTCTTTGAGAAGAGAATTCCAAACGTCATTTACCTTTCCCATGTTTCCTGTTTCTATCAGTGCATTAACAGCGGCAGGCATTCCTCCTACAGCGACATATCGATATAGGAGCGTTTTCATCGCAACATGTATGCCACTTGGCACGGGTGTTTCTTCTTCCAGGCAATGTTTCAACACATCGATGATTTCTTCATTCATGTTGTTCGCCCACAGAAACTCTTCAAAGTCGAGTGGATACATCTCCACTATTTGCTCATAGCCTACAGGGACGGAATTGCTTCCCTTTTCTTGTTCGATGGGTTTTCTTGTACGCTGCTTCTTTTCCTCCTGACCGTAACCTTGCACACCAAGCAACGACCCTGTAGCGATAATGTCATAACGCCCGTCTTCCTTAAAGAACTTCAGGCTGGTACGCGCTTCAGGGCAGTCTTGGATTTCATCAAGGATAATGCACGTCTCTCCCGGAACGAACTTGGCAGTCCTCATCTGAGCAGAAAGGTTAAGGATAATACTATCTACATCCTTTGAATCATAGAAAGCTTCTTTCCTTCTTTTTTGCTTGATGAAATTGATATATACCACATGCTTGTAGTTCTCCTCTGCGAATAACTGGGAGATATAGGTCTTTCCGCACTGACGAATGCCCATGATGACAAGTGGTAAATGGTTCGGTTGCTCCCTCCACTTCTTTAGCGTCTCAGATATTTTTCTTTTAAGCATGATACATAAAATTTTGTGTGCAAAGATACGTTTTTCTAACGACTTTTGCAATAGTTGATGTCATTTTTCCAGCGACTTTTATATATTTTTATGCCTTTTTCCTGACGAGATTCATATATTATATAACATTTATCACATACAGCATATATCTATGGCTACTACAAGATTCAAGTTCCGTGCCTCTTCTGTTTCGGGAAAACAGGGCACGTTGTTCATTCAGGTAATTCATCAGCGTGTGGTGCGTCAGGTCAGCACGAAGTATAAACTCTACCCAAAGGAATGGGATGCCGCAGGGCAGTCGGTCGTTTTCCCAAAAGATACGTTCCCTATCCGCGGTCAGTATCTCCAAGAGGTGCAGGAGGCGTTGCAACGTGATGCTGCACGCCTGCAACTCATCATCCTCTCGCTCGACCATAGCCGCAAGGCGTATCAGGCAAGGGATGTCGTCGAGCGGTTCTTGAAGAAAGAACCCTCCGATGACTTCCAACAATTTGCCGAAAGAATCATCGATCAAAAGAAAGAGGAGGGACATCTCTCCATTGCCGCCAAGTATCGGTCCTCGCTCAACAGCCTCAATCGTTATCTCGAAGGTCGCCTGCTTACCTTTGACGACATGAACGCCTCACAGATGCTCGGTTATGAGACCTATCTGAAAAAACAAGGGCTTTGCCCCAACACCACCTCTTTTTATATGCGCAACCTGCGCGCCATCTACAATCAAGCGGTGAAACAAGGGCTTACGCCGCAGAACTATCCCTTCTCCACTGTCTATACCGGCATAGCCAAAACCGTGAAGCGTGCTCTCAATGCCAAGGAGTTTCAACAGATAAAGTCTGCCAAACTGCCCCCTGATTCCTTCGCTGCCCTGTCGCGCGACATCTTCCTCTTCAGTTTCTACACCTGTGGCATGTCGCTGATAGACATCGCCAATCTGAAGAAGACCGACCTGCAAGGCGACTATCTTATCTATTGTCGTCAGAAGACGGGACAGCAGATCCGCATCCATTGGGAACCATGTATGCAGGAATTGGTGAATAAATATCAAAAAGTGGATTCTCCTTATCTCTTCTCCCTCATCGCTTGTCCTGGTATTGACGAAGAGCGTCAATATCAGAACAGGATACATCTCATCAATCATCACCTGAAGAAATTGGGCGAGGAGTTGGGCCTGTCCTCCAAACTCACATCTTATGTGGCGCGTCACTCTTGGGCAAGTATCGCCAAGAGCCAGAACGTTCCTGTGGCAGCCATCAGCGAAGCGATGGGACACACCTCCGAGCGCACAACACGCATCTATCTGAAATGGTTCGATAACACCCTTGTTGACAGTGCCAACCAAAAGGTACTCAGTGTGATAGCATAGATTCATCTCTTGGTAAGAGACGTATCTAATCGCTGGCAAAGGTATGAAAAAGTTTTCAAACGGTCTAAGAATTATGGAATTATCTTTGAAAAACAGGCAAAATTATTGATTTGAGTCAAGTCAAGCTGTTTTCCAAAATGTGATACAGATGTTGAGCGAATAATCTAACCCCCACTTTCTTTTTCATTGATAACATGCACGTTATGTTGCCCAATACATCTCTTACCAAGAGATGAAGATAAATGGGAAAAACAAAATAGTGTAGAATTTAACAAAAAAGGAATGTAAGGTTAAGATGAAATCGCAAGTTGACACGAAGTTTGACTCCAGGAGCCAGCTTTTATATACATTATGCGTAACTGCCTGTTTCTCAGTTAGAAAGAGAAGCAAGCAGGAATAAAAGAAGTACTCTTACCCTCCATTTTCGCCCCTCCAAGGTGTTATTTTTTTCTTATTCATGGGAGCAGAAAAAACGTCAGAAGACCGTTGGTATGTGTTGCGCGATTTAGCACGTCCGAACGCCAAGAAACCCGCCTACAAACAACTGCAAGCGATGCCGGAGATGAAGGATTCCGTGTTTGTGCCTCTCAAGCAACATGTATTCACGGAGTTAGGGAAGCGTGTGGTGCGCTTTATCCCCTACATGCCCGACCTTGTCTTTGTCCATAAGTCCAAGGAAGAACTCGACCCCATCGTCCGCAAGATAGAACTGTTGCAGTACCGCTATGTGCGTGGTGGCAAGCAGTTTGAGGCGATGAGCGTGCGAGCAGAGGATTTTAAGAAGTTCAAGGATGCCGTCGAGCAGACCGACAATGTGGAATACTACAGCTATGAGGAGGTCTCTCCCCGGATATATGGCAAGCAGATACGCATTATCGGTGGTCGTCTCAACGGTTTCGAAGGTCGTCTGATGAGCAAGCGCGGAAGCAAGTTCAAACGCCTGCTCATCGACCTCAAGGAGTGCAATCTCTCCGCAGCCTTCCAAGTGGAATCGGAGTACATTCAGTTGTTGAAATCAGCTCTAATCTAAAGAAAACCCCGGACAATGCGGCTTCCTCGGATCCAAGTCACAATGACCCACAATCAACGCTTTCGGATAACGCTTATGCAAATCCTCCAACAGACTTCTCAACGCACGCTTTTGCGCCGGTGTTCGGGTGTCGCAGGGAGTCTCGCCGTCAGTGGCAAGCCCACCCACGTAAGCCACACCGATAGAGTGCCTGTTATGGTTCTTGCAGTGCGCTCCCACCATCTCTTCCGGCCTTCCCGCCTCAATGGTACCGTCTGTAGGAATAACATAGTGGTAGCCGCACCCCTTCCATCCCAAGGAACGATGATAGCGGTCGATGTCCGCCATCCGCAAGGCACTGCCCGCCCTGTTGGCGGTGCAGTGCACGATAATCAAAGTAATCTTCCTCATAGGAGTTGCGAGGCAGCGCCTCCCGCTACGCCCGTCAGAATCAGTTCAATCAGTCGGATAATGTAGAGCACGATGCTCTTCCAGTCTTTCTTCATACTCGTTGTCTTTAAATAAATGAACATAATAAACTGCATAAGATTTAGATGTTACCCATATCCTCACCGTCTGAATTGGTGCCGTCATCCACTACAACCTCGTCATCGCCAGGAAGAACAGGTGGCACATTCTCGTTGCCGCCCTCAGAAGATTCGCCTTCAGAAGATCCACCGTTTTCAGAAGAGTCACCCTCCCCATACTTCACAAGAGTCACCTTCTCGGGAAGAAGGGAGTAGATGCGCGTGCCATTGTGCATCGTGTACGACGGACGGAAGGAAGGCATCAGACAGTCAACAATCTTACCCGTCGCCAGCTTCGAGTCATCCACGCTGTGCGAGATTATGAAGCGGATGGTCAGCTTTCCGAAGCCAAGCAGCTCCACGTCATAGCCCTTCTTCAGGTTCTCCTTCACGTAATAGGCGTAGCGGTCGAGCACGGCCTTCACGTCGGCAGGCGTTGCGGTACACTCGGTGGAGATTTGCTTCGCCACCTCATCAGTGGTCAGCAGTCCATAACTCACGGGACTCACGGTATAAACCGTTTCACCCTTGCGCTCGCCAGTAGGAATGGTCTTGGCAACAACTTTATATGCTTTACTCATAACAATCGCCCATCGCCGGTATGGGACTTGGTATTTCCGCAGGCAGTTCACTGCGTCCGGCAGAGGTTATTATTTCCGAACTGCGATGCAAAGGTACAACATTTTTCAAGCGATTTCAAGCATATTCATTCCCGTTCAAAAACTGTTCAGAATCAATGGATTTCACGCAGGTTTCGTTCATTCCCGTTCAAGCTCGTTCAAAGGTTCTATGGACGTACGTCCAAGCACCCTCAGGACGTACGTCCTTACCCCCTCAGGACGTACGTGCATAGACCCTTTGAACGTACGTCCACACCACCCTTGGTCGTACGACCATAAAAAACCGAATAAAATGACAGAAGAAAAGGCCACAATAAACATCAATATCCATGGCGGCAACAACCAGATACTGCCCAA